>CAXMZV010000242.1:0-6479 GCA_964199985.1 Candidatus Ilumatobacter isfjordensis
TGTCCGCTGCAACATGCCATCGTGTCGATGGCACTGACGTCGGTGCTTGGTGGCCACGACGGCCGGTCGACGCCCACAAGTGGCAAGGCGCAGTACGCGTCGTCGCCGGCAGCAACGGCATGCCCAGGATGCCGTCGGTGCCGTTGGTGACCGCGAGGCCTTCCTTCTCGGCGAGTTCGATCGGTTCGAGGCCGGCCTCGGCGAGCGCGTCTGCGGCAGGCCGGACGCGTCCTTGATGCACAACGTCGCCTTCGCCGAGCAGGGCCAACGCGCCGTGAGCGAGCGGTGCGAGGTCGCCGCTTGCGCCGAGCGATCCGTACTCGGGGACGATGGGTGTGATGCCGGCGTTGAGGATGTCGACCATCGCCTGAGCGACGAGCGGTCGGGCACCGCTGTTGCCGAGTGCGAGGGTACGCGCCCGCAGGAGCACCATTGCCCGCACCACCTCGTCCTCGACCGGGTCGCCCATACCGGCAGCGTGGGAGCGGACGAGTGCGACCTGGAGAGCGCGGCGTCGATCGGGTGGAATCGAGACAGTTGCAAGCGCACCGAACCCGGTCGAGATGCCGTACTTGGGTGCACCCTCCGCGAGTTGCTCGACGATGGCGCGCGCTGCGGCCATCCGATCCATCGCGCCAGGTGTGAGTTCGACGGGTTCGGCTTGGCGGGCGACGGCAACCACGTCGCTGATCGTGACCCCAGGGCCGTCGAGGTGGATGGTCATGAGGTGTAGTCCTCTCCGTTGGTGCGCAGTTCGCGTTCGAGTGCATCGACGGTGTCGGCGATCGCCCGGTCGTGTTGGGCACGTTGTTCAGTGGTGAATCGGTGTTCGGGTCCGACGATCGAGACGGCGATACCGAGTTTGCCGTTGGCGGGAAGTGCTCGGCTCATTGCGGTGATGTCGGCTTCGACGGCGCCGGTACGAGCGGTGGTGAGGCCGGGTTCTGTGAGCGCGGCGCCGAGGGCGGTGCCGTCGAGTGTGACGTCCTGGCCGACCCAGCCGACGTGGCGGATCGCCCGGGGGCTTTCGACGGTGGCGATGTAGGTGCCGGTGCGCCCGTCGCTCACCGCGAGGTACGTCGACTCGCCGGTCCGCTGGGCCAGTGCCTCGAGATGGGGTTGAGCGACCACGGCGAGCCGGTCGAGAACCGTGCCACCGCGTAACGACGCCGCAATGCGAAGGATGGTCGGGCCCGCCGAGAAGTCGCCGGACTCGTCCCGGTCGACGTAGCCGCGCGCCTCGAGTGCACGCAGGTACCGCAGCGCCGTCGTCGGGGTGAGCTCGGAGGCGCTTGCCGCGGCGGTGAGATTGCAGTTGCGTTCGGCCAACACAATCTCGAACAGGTCGAGCAACCGGGCGACCGAGCGCGGCACGCTGGCGTCGTCGTCGTCCGTTCTCGCGGTGTCTGCTGTGCCGGCTCTCTTGCTGCTTGTGGTCGTGGCCATGTCTGTTCGTCTCCGCTTGGAATGTCATCAGATGACATCAGGTGTGAGGTGTTGACACCGTAGACTCACCGCGAGCAGACTGCAAGACATGAGCAACTCGGCAACTCAGAGCTTCGGTCCGATCGGTACTCCCGTCACGAACATCGCTGCGCCACGCGGCACCGACCTCAACTGCAAGGGCTGGCCGCAGGAGGCCGCTTACCGGATGCTCCAGAACAACCTCGACCCCGAGGTCGCCGAGAACCCCGACGAGCTCGTCGTGTACGGCGGCACCGGTCGGGCCGCTCGCAACTGGGACTCGTACCGCGCCTTGCTGCGCACGCTCGAGACCCTCGAGCGCGACGAAACGATGCTGGTGCAATCGGGTAAGCCGGTCGGCGTGATGCGCACCCACGAGTGGGCGCCGCGGGTGATCATCGCCAACTCGAACCTGGTCCCCGACTGGGCGAACTGGGACGAGTTCCGCCGCCTTGAACACCAGGGCCTCACGATGTACGGGCAGATGACCGCCGGGTCGTGGATCTACATCGGCACACAGGGCATCTTGCAGGGAACCTTCGAGTGCTTCGCCGAGATCGCCCGCAAGCGCTTCGATGGCAGCCTCGGCGGCACGCTCACCATCACCGCCGGCGCCGGCGGGATGGGCGGGGCGCAGCCGTTGGCGGTCACGATGAACGACGGCGTCGTCCTCGTCGTCGACTGCGACCAGCGCATGCTGCAACGCCGTGTCGATCATCGCTACCTCGACGAGATCGCCCCCGACTACCTCACTGCGGTCCGGCGAGTCCACGAGGCCAAGGCCAACCGCACGCCGCTGTCGGTCGGCCTGCTTGGCAATGCCGCGGACGTGCTCCCGCGGCTGCTCGCGGACGGCGTCGATGCCGACATCGTCACCGACCAGACCAGCGCACATGACCCGCTCAGCTACATGCCGAACGACCTCACAGCCGAGGCCGCTGACGAGTTGAGGCGCAACGACCCGACCGAGTTCACTCGTCGGTCGCGCGCCGCCATGGCGGTGCACTGTGAAGCGATGGTCGGGTTCATGGACGTCGGCGCCGAGGTCTTCGACTACGGCAACAGCCTGCGAGCCGAAGCCAAGCTCGGCGGCTTCGAGCGAGCGTTCGACTATCCCGGCTTCCTGCCGGCCTACATCCGTCCCTTGTTCTGTGAGGGTATTGGTCCGTTCCGGTGGGTGGCGCTCTCCGGTGACCCGGCCGACATCGCCGCCACCGACCGCGCCGTGCTCGAAGAGTTTCCCGACAACGAGGGCCTGCACCGATGGATCAAGCTCGCCGGCGAACGAGTCGCGTTCCAAGGCCTGCCAGCCCGCATCTGCTGGCTCGGCTACGGCGAACGCCACCGCCTCGGCCTGCGCTTCAATGAGATGGTCCGCTCTGGTGAATTGAAGGCGCCGATTGTGATCGGGCGAGACCATCTCGACTCCGGCTCGGTCGCCTCGCCGTACCGGGAGACCGAGGGCATGATCGATGGTTCCGACGCGATTGCCGACTGGCCGCTGCTCAACGGACTGGTCAACACCTGCTCGGGTGCCACCTGGGTGAGCCTGCATCATGGTGGAGGAGTGGGCATTGGTCGCTCGATACACGCCGGCCAAGTCAGCGTCGCTGACGGAACTGACCTCGCAGATGAGAAACTGGAACGTGTGCTCACCAACGACCCCGCCATGGGCGTGATCCGTCACGTCGACGCCGGCTACGACCGCGCCATCGAAGTCGCCGACGAGCGCGGCGTCACCATTCCGATGAAGGCTCAGAGCAACGAGACGGCGAGCTGACATGAGCGGGTGGACGATCGAGGGTAACTATGCCGCCGACGGCGCGGTGTGTGTCCGCCAGGCGTTCACGCCGACTCAGGTCGAGTGGGCACGCGAGGCCATCGACGCGAACCTTGCTGACCTCTCGCCGCGGGCGAAGCGTGCCAGTGCCGAAGGTGACGGTGCGTTCATCGAAGACTTCTGCAACTGGTCGCGGCTGCCGGCAATGGAACGATTCATCAGAGAGTCGCCCGGCGCGGAAATCGCTGCGGAACTGAGCGGCTCGGACACGACCCGGCTCTACCACGACCACGTACTGGTCAAGGAGCCGGGTACCAAGCAACGCACGCCGTGGCATCAAGACCAGCCGTACTACAACGTCGCTGGTGTCCAGAACGCGAGCATGTGGTTTCCGGTGGACCCGGTTGACCGCTCAGCAACCCTCGAGTTCATCGCCGGCTCCCATCGCGGCCCGTGGTACATGCCGCGCACGTTTCTCGACGACCAGGCCAAGTGGTTCCCCGACGGCAGCCTCGCGGAACTGCCCGACTTCGCCGCCGACAACGAGCGTGAGCCGGGCCGCTGGAAGGTGCTCGGTTGGGAACTCGAGCCGGGTGACGCCGTGTTCTTCAACATGCTCACCGTGCATGGTTCGGGCGGTGTGTCGGGCGCCAACCGGCGGCGCGTGCTGTCGGTTCGATACCTCGGCGATGACATGGTCCACGCCCCGCGCCGCTGGACCACATCACCGCCGTTCGACGGCCTCGATGCCGAGATCGCCGCTGATGCCCCAATGGAGCACCCGCTGTTTCCGATGCTCTGGACTCGCACTGACGGACTGCTCGCCACATCATGAGTTGCCCGTCATGACCGTGCGTCCGGTGCTGTCGATCGGTCACCCGACGCTGCGCATCGTGGGTGACGACGTGCCCGTCGACTCGATCTCCAGTGATGCGATCCAGCAAGTGATCGACGACCTGATCGACACGATGCGACACGCCAACGGTGCCGGCCTCGCTGCCACGCAGATCGACGAGCGCCTTCGTATCGCGGTCATGGAAGTTGGCGACAACCCCCGGTATCCGTACAAGCCGCGCATCCCGCTCACGGTGGCGATCAACCCGATCATCACACCGCTCGACGACGAGGTGGTCGAAGTGAACGAGGGCTGTCTCTCAGTGCCGCTGCGCGGCAACGTTGACCGGCACGTGAACATCCGCGTCCGCTACTTCGATCGCGATGGTGTGGAGCACGACGAGATCAAACGTGGCCTCACGGCGGGGACGTGGCAGCACGAATGTGATCACCTCGATGGTGTGCTCTTCATCGACCGTGTGACCGACCGTTCGACGCTCGCCACGTGGGACGAGTTCAATGAGTTTCAACGCGATGCGTTCGTCGAGCGCATCACTGCCTTCGTTGACCGCGTCGGATCATGACGCACGTGTGGTGCGAGTTCGCCCTCGTTGACGGCCATCCGCAGGCCGGCGTGCTGATCGAGATGGTCGACGGTCGATTCGCCTCGGTGGCGGTTGGCGCCCAGCCGGGTGATGCAATCCGAGTGGCTGGCATCACCATCCCGGGCCTCGCCAACGCGCACAGCCACGCGTTCCACCGTGCGCTGCGCTCGCGTACCCAGACCGACCGGGGCACGTTCTGGACGTGGCGCGACCTGATGTACCGGGCCGCAGCGGGGCTCTGCCCAGACACCTACCACCGCCTGGCCCGGGCCGTCTTCGCGGAGATGGCGATGGCCGGCGCCTCGTCTGTCGGCGAATTCCACTACCTGCATCACCAGCCAGACGGCACGCCGTACGCCGATCCCAATGCGATGGGCGAGGCGCTGCTCGCCGCCGCCACCGAGGCGGGCATTCGCATCACGCTGCTTGACACCCTCTACCTGCACGGTGGTCTTGGTGCCGAGGGCTACGCCGAGCCGAATGGAACCCAGCGCCGCTTCAGCGACGGCACCGCCCACGCGTGGATCGATCGAGTTGACGGACTGGCAATCTCAGACACGCAGCGTCTTGGTGCTGCCATTCACTCCGTCCGCGCTGTCGATCCGCGATCGATGCAGCTCGCCAGTGAGTGGACGTCGACCCGGCGGGCGCCGCTGCATGCTCATGTCTCGGAGCAGGTCGCGGAGAACGAGGCGTGTCTTGCACATCACCAGGCGACGCCAATGCACCTGCTTGCCGAGGCGGGCGCACTCTCCGATCGCTTCGCCGCAGTGCACGCCACGCATCTGACGGCGGATGACGTCGACCTGCTGGCGACGTCGGGTTCGACGGTTGTGATGTGTTCCACCACCGAACGCGACCTCGGCGACGGCATCGGCCCCACTGGCAGGTTCGCCGACTTTGGTGTCGCCATGGCGCTCGGTTCCGACTCGCACGCAGTCATCGATCTGTTCGAGGAGGCCCGAGCAGTGGAGCTCGATGAGCGGCTCAGCAGCCGTGAACGCGGCATCCACGCAGCACCTCAACTCCTCGCGATGGCAACCGTCAACGGCCATCGCAGTCTCGGGTGGAACGACGCGGGGACGATCACGGTGGGCAATCGGGCCGACCTCGTCACCGTCGCACTCGACTCGGTGCGGACGGCCGGCGGTGCTTCAGATCATGCTGTCGAATCGACCGTGTTCGCCGCCACCTCGAGCGACATCACCGACGTGTACGTCGACGGCCGACGCATCGTCGCCGATGGTCGACACCTCGCGATCGACGTGGCAGCCGAACTCGACGCGACGATCAAGGAGTTGATGGACCATGTCTGATTTCTCGACGCGGTCGCTTGTGATCGACAACATCGGCTCGCTGATCACCAACGACCCGGCGCTCGGTCGTGGTCCGCTCGGCATCATCCAAGATGCCTGTGTCGTGATTGTCGACGGCGTTGTCGAACATGTCGGCGCGGCAGGAGCGCTTGCCGACGACCGCATTGATGCCGACGGCGCCTGCGTGCTGCCCGGCTTCGTCGACTCCCACACACACTTGGTTTTCGCCGGGGATCGCGCCGAAGAGTTCACCGCTCGGATGGCCGGCGAACCGTACGACGGCGGTGGCATCCGGGTGACCACCGACGCCACCCGCAACGCCCCGACCGAGGTGCTCGACCATCTGGTCCGCCTGCGGCTTGCCGAGGCGCACCGGGCGGGCACGACCACGATCGAGATCAAATCCGGCTATGGGCTCAACGTCGCCGATGAGGTCCGCTCGGTTGAGATCGCCCGGTCGCACACCACCGAGTCGACATT
>CAXMZV010000243.1:0-6475 GCA_964199985.1 Candidatus Ilumatobacter isfjordensis
GCGCGTACACGCCGGCATCGGCGCCCATGTCGAGCGCGTCGGCGATGAGGCCCATCGACCGGCTGATCACCCCGACGGTCAGTTCGGCAACGAAGAACCCAGCGTTGACTACGAACGCGAAAACCAGCGCGTTGCGTTCTCGTCGATCGTCGCCGGGCGGCGCGATTTCGCTGTTGTCATCGACGTGAGTCGCGCCGAGGCGAAGGGCGTCGAGCGCCTCGCCGATCGCGTCAGGCGAGGTGTTGTGGTCGATCACGACGTCTCGCTGGCTGAGGTCGACATTGATGCGTTCGATGCCATCGAGTTCTGACAGAGCCATTCGCACGAGTTGCTCTTCGGCAGCGCAGTCCATCCCGGCGACGTGGAACCGGCTGATCGTCATCGCCGCGTCACCACAGCGGTCTCGTAGCGCAACAGGCCCCACTTCATGCCGCTCAGACTATTGACGGCCGGAACCAACGCATATCGCCACGCAGCAGAATGCGGCCAGGTCCACCCAAAGCGGCGAGGACTACACAGATATCCTCACATCTTCGGCAGGCACCAACGGAGGTCCAGTTGTGTCGCGTTTTTTCGTGGCGTAGACGGAGAGTGGTGAGCTACGGTCGAGGACATGGACCTCAAGGCGGTCATCTACACGCCACATGGCGGAAGCGTCGGCGACGACGTCGGTCCGGACGTGGTGGGTGGAGGCGCTGCGATGGATCTCATCACCGAGATCGACGGCGGTGCGATTGTTCGTCTCGATGAGCAGGACCTCATCGATCTCGCCAACCAGGGTTACCGGGTCAAGGTGCTGGCCGACGCAGATCGGCTGCGCGTCGCGGGCCGCGAGATCGACCTGGTCGAGCAAGGCCTTGCCCTTCCTCGCTCCCAGCGCGTTCCTACGGCGTCTCAAGGCGAGTGGAAGCACCACATCATCCAATTCGAGGGGCCGCCGTTGCCCGAATTCGTTGCAGCGGTCGAGGACCTCGGAGTGCAGGTCGTCAATCAGGTCGATCGTTATGCCGTAGCCGTGATCGGCGACGCAGCCGCAGTGGACGAAGCCGCGAAGCTCCCGGCGGTCGCCGCGGCCGTGCGATTCGAACCCGGCTTTCGCATCGCGGCCGCTCTGGATGGTCGCCGCGGCACAGAAACGGTGACGATCGGTGTCCATCCGCCCCAATTCATCGATCGAGCTGCCGAACAACTGGCGGGGCTCGGCGCCGAGGTCGTCTTCGTCGAATCAGTTGAGTCGAACGCTGGCCGCTTCACACGAGCCGATGGTACGGCGCTGGTGCGTGCCGAGGTCCGGATGGGACGCATGCTCAACGAGATCGCAGCCCAACCCTGGGTGCGCTTCATCGAGCCTTATGTCCCAGTCGGCACCGAGGACGAACGGTCGTCCCAGATTGTTGCAGAGGATCTCGACGGCACGGCTGCGCCCAACACGGGGCCGAACACCGGCTACCAGAACACCTTGACGAACCTTGGGATCGATGGCACCGGCGTGACGATCGGGGTGATCGACACCGGCATCGACAACCACAACTCGGCGACGCTCCACCAAGACCTGCGAGGAAGGCTGGCCTTCTTCGCCGACCAGACAAGCGGCGCGATCACCGTCGATGGTTGGATCGACGGGGTCGGCGCCAACCAAGGCGGCCATGGAACCCATGTTGCAGGCATTGCGGCCGGCGACGGATCGACGGGCGACACCGATCCGGGTGGATTCGTGCTCGGACTCGGCATGGCTCCCGGAGCCAGAATCGGTTCGGTGAACTATCTCGCCGCGAGTCCTCAACCCACAGCTGACACGATCCTGCGGGCCGCGGCCACGAACGGCTCCGACGTCAACAACAACAGCTGGGGAACGGCCACACCCCAAGGTTACAGCGCCCGCTGCACCACAATCGATCAGCGCGTACGGGACCCCGATCCGACTTCCGCTGACTTCGAGGAGATGACGGTCGTCTTCTCGGTCGGCAACTCCGGTGGCATGCCGGGATCGATGACCGGCCCACACGAGGCGAAGAATGCGATCGTCGTTGGAAACGGACTCAACCGACGCCCCAACGAGGGTGATCCCAGCGACGACATCCGTGGCATCAGCAACAGCTCCAGCCGAGGACCGACGGCCGACGGTCGCATCTGTCCGACGGTCGTCGCACCCGGCACGAACATCGTGTCGGCACTGACCACTATCGACGGCAACCCGGCGACCGCGGCGATCGAGCGCCGGTACACGGTCTACACCGACACCGCCGCCAACGCACACAACAGCCATACCAGCCTGAGCGGCTCGTCGATGGCGGCACCTCATGTGTCCGGTCTTTGCGCGCTGCTCATCGAGTGGTGGCGAGATCGCACGGGAGCAACCCCGAGTCCTGCCATGTTGCGCGCATTGCTGGTCAATGGTGCCGAGGACATGGTCGGTGGTCCGAATTGGAAGCGCATCATCGTGCCGGGCGTGAACACGTGGACCGCAGCTGCCGGCAATCAGCGATTCATCAATCTCGGTTTCACGCCGAGCCTGATCCGAGGGTTTGGTAACGGTCAGTTCAACACCGTTTTCACTCAGCGAGCTTCGGTTGCGCAGATCACCGGGACCGGTGAGTGGTCGTACGCTGCCGGTACCGACACCCTGACGTTGCGCACGCTGAACGGCACGCTCCCCGATCGGTCGACGAACCTGCCGAACTGGGACCGGGTCTACGCGCTCGACAATGCCCCCATTGCGAATCTGCCGAACAACGACCAAGGCTGGGGCCGGGTGAGCCTGGCGAACATGGTGTCGAACGCCCCGGCATCGGATCGAGGTCCGAAGATCTTCGCCGACCAGCGGATCGCGTTCACGGCGAACGGGCAGAACCACCGCATCCGCGTGGCGCCGGTCGAGACGACCCGCCCGATGCGGGTGACGTTGACGTGGACGGATCCTCCCGGCACGACGCTCGTCAACGACCTCGATCTTGTCATCACCGAGGTCGGCGCTGGCGGCAACATCTACCGCGGCAATGCGACGAACTTCCAGAACGGCTTCACCCAGCCCGGTGGTCTCAACGACTCAACGAACAACATCGAGTGCGTCTACATCCAAAACCCGATGGGTGAATACGAGGTCGACATTGTTGCGGCCGCTATCACGACCGACGCTCGAGACTTCACTGTGGGATCCCCGTGGCAGGACTATGCGCTGGTCATCGACAACGCCCAGGTGCCGAGCGCGAATCCGGTGAGCGTGTCCGCCGTGCTCGACCGTTCGGGCTCGATGGTTACGTCGGGCTACGTCGATCGGACCCGCCAGGCAAGTTCGCAGTTCGTTGAGCAGATGAACATCGACGATGCCGTCGGTGTCGTGAGTTTCGGAACGGCCGAACTCAGCGAATACGACAATGGTGCAGGCCGAGTCGTTCCGATCCTGGGTGATACCGAGCGCGATGACGGGGTCCAGGCAATCGACAACGTCACGTTCGGCGGGTTCACCGCCATGGGCCCTGGGATCACCATGGGCGGCACACAGCTACAGGGCGCGGGTGGCAATCGGGCGATCGTGCTGTTGTCCGACGGCTATGACAACGGCTCTCCTGATGCTGCGGCCGCGGTCGCCGGCCTGGCTAGCGACATCTCGCTCTACACATGCGCAATGGGTCCAGCGAGCGACCAAGCTTTGCTCGAACAGCTTGCAACGGCCGCAAGCGGCAAGTACTACTTCATGCCGACCATCGACGATCTCTTCGAGATCTACAACTGGATTCGTGGGCGTGTCACCGGCACGGGCGTGATCGCCAACGAGAGCTCTCAAGCATCGTCGAGCCGAGTCGGCGCCTTCGTCGACAGGTGCTCCGAGCGTGTCACGTTCTGTGTGGCCTGGCCCGAGCCGAACGTCCAGTACACACCCAACAAGCTCAAGCGAGCAACCGAGATCTCCGTGCGACTGCGAACGCCGAACGGCAAGTTGCTCGCTGCACGCGACTCTCTGGTGCGTACGACGCCCGGCAAGGGCTACGTCCTGTTCGACGTTGATCAGCCGGCCTCCGGCCAGTGGTTCGTCGAGGTTGAGACGAAGCGGCAGGCCCATCTGTCCTACACCGTCGGCGGGTTCGTCGAGTCTGAGCTGCAGACTGAGCTCGTTGTGCCCTCACACTTGCTTCCGGGCCAGGCATTCGATATCGAGGCCTTTGCGTTCGAGGGACGCAAGCAGCTCGATGACATCCGCACCGACGTCTGTCTGTTCGTTCCCCGGTTCACCCGGCAGGATATTTTGGACAAGTTCGGCCGCGGTATTCGGCGTCGCATGCGCACCACTCGCGGCGACCAGATCCCCGATCGATTTGCCACTCTGTTCACCGCCGTGCGGCGGGCGGCAGAGGAGGGCGTCGATACCGGCGAGATGATCGAAAAGTGTTTCGAGCTCAAGCCGGGTGACCGCGATGGTCGGGGCGTCGACCTTGGCGGTCTGGTGGACCTGCGGCGCTTCCGGTTCGATCGCAGTCTGCGACTCGATCGCGACCTACAGTTCGATCTTCATGACGTGATCGGCGTCGGTGGCGGTGGCCGGGTTATCGGTCGCGGCGGTCGGGTTGTTGGTGGTGGCCGGGTTGTTGGTGGTGGCCGGGTTGTCGGTGGCGGTCGGGTTGTCGGTGGCGGTGCGGCTGGAGGCGGCCGCCTTTCGACCGAGCGTGAGGGCTCCTACAACCTCGTTGTCACGATCTCTGGCAAGGCGCCGAACTGCGGACACTTCGTGCACAAGCAGTTCGCCTCGGTCCGGGTCGGCAAACCCAACGACCGCATCGGCTGACCAAGGCTTGGGTCGCGAGTGGAGGCGATGCTGAAGGGCGGGAGTTGAGACTGAGTCTCGCACCGCCCAGCGTGCGGGATCGAGCACTCGGGCCTGCGGATCCGGATTCTGTTGGTCGCGTGCTCGCTGTCGAGAATGAGAGCGTTCGGTGGATGCGACAAGTCGCCGGTGAGTTGATGATCTCGCCGAGCGCTCGGAGACGGGGGCGTCAGATCGCGAGGCATGCATCGCGATACTCGGTGCAGGGCGGACCGACGACAAACCTTTTCGTTGGAGCGGACGACGGTAATCGAAACCGCATCATCAGCTTGGAAGGCTGATGACTCCGAACTCACATGCGCTGGTAGTTCGGGGCTTCCTTGGTGATCGTCACGTCGTGCGGGTGGCTCTCCTGGCGGCCTGCCGTGGTGACGCGCATCATCCTCGCGTTGCGCAGATATGCCAGCGTCGCGGCTCCCGCATAGCCCATGCCTGAGCGGAGACCGCCGACGAGTTGGTAGGCGACGTCACCGAGCGGGCCGGAGAACGGAACACGACCCTCGATGCCTTCGGGGACGAGCTTCTGGCTCGCCGCACCGACAGTGCTCCTGCCACTCGAGGACTGGCCGGTGGCGTAGCGGTCTTGGCTGTCGCCGGTCATGGCCCCCATCGAACCCATACCGCGATAGCTCTTGTACCGGCGACCCTCGAACAGCTCCATCTCGCCGGGACTCTCCTCGACACCGGCGAGCAATGAGCCGAGCATCACGGTTTCAGCACCAGCGGTGATCGCCTTCACGATGTCGCCGGAGAAGGTGATGCCGCCATCGGCGATGATCGGAATGCCCATCTCCTTGGCCCGCTTCGAGGCGAAGTAGATCGCCGACAGCTGCGGCATGCCAGCACCCGAGACGACACGCGTCGTGCAGATCGAGCCAGCGCCCACGCCGACCTTCACCGCATCGGCACCGGCCTTGGCCAATGCCTCGACGCCGTCTTCGGTCACCACGTTGCCGGCGGTGACGGCGAGCTCAGGCCACGAGCCCTTCACACGCTCGATGGTCTTGATCACGTTCGCCGAGTGGCCGTGGGCCGTGTCGATCGACACCGCATCGACGCCCATCGACACCAGTGCGTCGACGCGCTCTTCGACGTCGGCGCCCACACCAATCGCTGCGGCGCAGCGCAGGCGACCCCTGCCGTCGCGTGACGCATTCGGGAAGTCCAACCGCTTCTGGATGTCCTTCACCGTAATGAGACCAGCGAGGCACCCAACGCCGTCGACCAGTGGCAGCTTCTCGATGCGATGCTCCTGCAACAGCAACTTCGCCTCGTCGAGCGACGTGCCGACGGCTGCGGTGACCAGGCCCTCAGAGGTCATGAAGTCGGTGACCGGTCGATCGAAGTCGGAGCCTTCACAGAACCGGATGTCACGGTTGGTCAGGATCCCGACCAGGTGGCCCTCGTCGTCGGTGATCGGCACTCCGCTGAACTTGAACCGGTGCATCAGCGCTTCGGCCTCGTGCAGCAGCGCAGTGGGCGGCAGCGTGACGGGGTCGGTGATCATGCCCGACTGGCTGCGCTTGACCTTCTGCACTTCCGACGCCTGGTCGCCGATCCACATATTGCGATAGTTCACGCCGATGCCGCCGTAGCGCGCCATGGCAATTGCCATCCGTCCTTCGGTTACCTTGTCCATCGCTGCGGACACCAGTG
>CAXMZV010000244.1:0-6432 GCA_964199985.1 Candidatus Ilumatobacter isfjordensis
GCTCTCGGGAGCCTTGGCAGTGCCGGCAGCGTGGGCTGCCACGTTGGGCCGCGGCCTACTGCCCGGGATCACCGTCATCATCGGAATCATTGCATCAGCCCAGGTCCTCGTCGTCGTCGGTGCCGGAGCGTGGTACCCGGCCGTCGCGCCTGCGCTGTGGGCAATGGACCCAACGAGCGTGTCCATCGCTCAACTCGGACTCGTCGTCATCGTCGCCGCAGGCTTCGCCGCTGCCACCGTGGGCTCGTGGACGCGACTCCAACTCGATCGCTGATCCCGGACAAGGGCGCCTCGCCGGCGCGACCTCTACGTGAAGAGCAGACCGCTCCGAGCTGCTTTTCTTCCAGGCAGAAGTTGCCGCTGCCCATGGCGCTCGAAACGTGTGGATACATCGTGCGACGAGATAGACCGCCTCAGTTGGCCCCGTCGTACCTGTCGTGGCTTGGTTCGAGTGCATCGAAGAGAAGTTCGGGGTGCTGGAGAGCGATGTGATGGTCGGCCCCTGCGACGTTGATCACTTTCGCACTGCCGGAGATTTTTGCGATGTGGGATTGGTCGCCGATCGGGTCATCGACGCCGTGAAAGATCGTGACCGGCACGCTTGCCGGGAGGACCGCCGACCAGTTGAAGTCGAGGATCAGTGACTGCAACGAGCGGTGGTACGCATCCCAGGTGTGGCGTCCGGCATCGCTGCTGACTTCGGTCGGCCAGCGAGGGGCCATGAGCGCCATCACCCGGCCGCTGACATCTCGGTTCAAGCAGTTGATGCGGCAGGCCCGTTCTGCCCACCTGGTGTCGAGGGCAAATAAACGCCCCATCATTCCGTATTCCTTGCCGACCGATTCCGATGCGGTCTCCCTCGGATAGATCGGTGGACCCCAGAGATAGACGTGCCGGGCTCGGCGACGATTCCGATCAGCCCAGGTCAGTGCGATGCCGGTCGACATCGAGTGCGCTGCCACAACGACATTGGACTCGGCGAGGCCAAGTTCCGCGAGTGTCTGGTCGAGGGCGTCCACGTGGGCGTCGATACCGAAGTCAGTGCGCTCCTCGTCGAGCGAGTGCCCGAAGCCAAGGAGATCGACGATCACGACTCGACGCTTCCGACTGAGACCGTCATAGAACGCTCCGAAGTAGTCGCCGGTCGCGCCGAGCCCGTGGAGCAGCACGAGCACCTGCTCACCTGTTCGACCGGTGGGTCCGCTGTCGAGCACACTGAGCAGACCAGCTGTGCGTCTCGGGAATGACGAAGGGCTCCAACGTCGGACGAGGGGCGACATCCGATGCGCCAGCTGCCAGGTGGCGATCCCAGCGACGGCGACTGCCGCGGTCATGAGCAACACGGTCGTGAGACTCAACGCGTCTGACTAGGAGGCAGCGGCGACGAGCCAAGCCGTCACGGAGACGACGAAGACGAGCATGATCGCCTCGGCGGTCACGGTACTGCGCAGCGCTGCGAGCAGTTCGGGTGACTCGGGGTCGGATTCGAGTGCTGGCAGCAGGCGGAAGTGGTTGTATGCCCCACCGATCATCGCGAGACCCACAGCTGCGGTCTTCAGCAGCAGGATCTGGCCCCATGTCGTGCCGGTGAGTTCGCTGAACGAATCGAGCACCAGGAAGGCCATGACGCCGCCTGCCGCCACGACCGCTGCGAGTGCGACGGTGGCGATCTTCGAAAACCGCACGACCAGTTCGACGACACGCATTGCTCGACCAGATCGGTAACGACGCCAGATGACCGCTGCCATCATGACGACGCCGCCGACCCAGACGGCGCCGGCGGCGACGTGGACACTGTTGACGAGGGCGTGGAGCGGTCGGAATCCCTTGCTCACCGTGTGACCGTCGAACCAGAATGAGGCAATGATCAAGACGACGCCGCCCAGCGCGGGCCACGATCGGGCGTCGGGGACCCAGCGCACGATCGGATCACCGTCAGCGGTGCGGGTCGGTTGCGTTGCGAGATCGTCGACGACGGCGGCGGACAGCGATCGCACCGTGGACGGGCGTCTCATCGGGCGTTGCACTCGGCCGCGTGAGATCGTCCCCGCGACGCCGACAGCGAGGCCGATCCCGCCGACGACGCGCAACACGGTCGCGAAACCGGGCGCCGTCGACCAGCCCGAGATCAGCGACTCGCCGCCGATTCGCGCCACGCCGACGTATTCAACGACGGCTCCAAGCGCCACGACGAGCCCGAGCACGCGTACCACCGAGAGTGCGTGACGTACTTCTTCGCGACGGCCGCGCAGTGCTGTGGCGACGAATGCGAATGCGCCCAGTCCGATTCCGACGCCGAGGAACCCGATGAGGCGGCCGACGGTGGCAGTGGTTTCGCCGGGCGTCGAGCTATCGACGGCCAGGAACTCATCAAGCGACGGTGTCGAGGCCGCGGCGGCATCGTTGGTTTCGGCGACGGGCTCGGCTGCCGCAGGCGGCGCCTCCTCGCTCACAACAACAGCGGCCGCGGCGTCGGTCGTCGGAGGCGCCTCGACTGCCTGTTCGACCGGCGCGTTGGTCGTTGCGGGCTCGACAGTTGTCGGCAGAGCCGTTGTCGGCAGAGCCGTTGTCGGCGCGACAGTTCTCGGCGGAGCAGTTGTCGGCGCTGGTGCGTTCACGATGAAGGAAAATGCCCCTTCGATCGGGTGCGCATCGGCGGCTTGGACGCTCCAGCGGATGCCGACCTCTCCGCCGGCGAGCGGCGGATCGAAGCGGAGGGAGAACAACTTGTTGTCGAGGGTCTCGACGCTGGTCGGCTCCTGCAGCACGCTTGCTGCGGTGAGGGCGACGAACTCCTCTCCGACCGGGTTGGCCTCGCCGGTGAAGACGATGGTGACCAGTTCGACGGGCTCGTCGATGGCGGCGCCATCGGTTGGGGTCGATGACTCGAAGCCGGTGTGGGCGCTCGCTGTGCCAGCACCGACGACGGACAGCCCGAGCGCAAGGAGCACCGCGAAGATTGCGGAGATGCGACCGTGGGCGGTGAGCCGCTGCAGGTCGAAGTCGGGGGTGCTCGCAGACATGGCGACGTACTCTACGACGTCATGTCGTATTTGCGACGTCAATCGCACGGCTGGTGGAAACCGGTGCTCGAGCGTGGTCGACCTCGACGGCGGCAACGATCCCGACGCGTATGGTGGGTGCGTGAAGGTAACGCTGCTGTACTCCGACGACTGCCCGAACTGGACGGTCGCTGACCAGCACCTCCGAGAACTCGCCGCGGAGAACCCGGAATTGCTGATCGAGCGTCGTGTCGTCAACGCGGTGGAGGACGCCACAGCAAACCAATTCAAGGGTTCACCGAGCTTCCTCGTCGATGGCGTCGATCCCTTTGCCTGCTCCGACACACCCGTCGGGCTGTCGTGCCGCATCTACCAAACGCCGAACGGGCCAGCTGGCTCGCCAACGCTCGATCAGCTCCGGTCGATCGTCCGCCGCGGCTGACGGGACGATCCAGTTGCAACGTGCGGAGTCGCTCCGCGTTCCAATATTTGATCAGCCGCTGGGCGGGTCGAGGTCGCGAAGCGCTCGCCTGAATTCGTCAACGCCGATCTCTTCGTGCGCGAAACGTTCGGTGGCGATGTCTGCGGCCGTCGACTTCGGTTCTCGGGTCGGACGCATCAGTGTCCATGCAATGGAAAGCAGGAAGATCGAGAATGCGATCATCGATATCAGCGCCCACACGGAGCCACCGCTCATGTGCACCGAACCAGCATCGTCGCCATGAGCCAACAGACCATTCCAGATCACGCCGTTTGGCCTCCGGTCACTGTTCGAATCCTTGACGCTCTTGCTCCGAGCGCACGTAGCCGATGATGGCGTCAATCTGGTCGTCGTCCATTCCTGGGATTGCCGCCATGTCGCCGAAGTTCCAGTGATGCTGCTGGGCGCCATTGAGGATTGCGAAGCGGAACGCATCGTCACCGTGATGGTTTGGTTCGTAGACGATCGACAGGTGCGATGGCCCCGTGTCGGTGCCACGCAAGTCGGCGCCGTGACACGACGCACAATTCGATTGGTAGAGCGCGACACCGTCGCTCGACCCCACCGGTGCCGCAGGCGTAGAGTCGCTGGTCGCGCCCCCACATGACGTCGCGATGATCACAAGGACGCCGGTGACGGCTGCGGCGATCGTGGTGTGTCGTCTCCAGAGAGGGGTCGTGGAATCGTTGTTGTCAGGAGAGGTCATGGTGTTTCTTGTCGCAATGTTTGGCGTCGTGTTCTCGCGCAATGTGTTCGGCCGCGTGGGCGAACTGTCTCGCACCACCCTAAACTACGACACATTGTAGATCTTCAAACGTCGGACCACCACGCTCGGAGGTGACATGTGATCGACGCTCCACTCGCTCTCGCATTCACCGCCGGCATGATCGCCAGCATCAACCCATGCGGCTTCGCACTCCTGCCTGCCTACGTCAGCGCGTTCGTCGCCGGCGACGACACCGGGGTGCGTGCTGACCGCAGGATCGTTCGCGCGGTCGGCGTCTCGGCCGCGGTGTCGGTGGGTTTCGCCGCCATGTTCATCATCGTCGGGGTCATCTTCAGTGCCACGTCGAGTGAGCTGCGTCAGCAGATGCCGTGGGTGACGATCGCCGTCGGCATCGCCATGCTGTCCATGGGACTTGCATCGATCGCTGGATGGAAACCGAGGTTGCCGTTGCACAACCGGACATCGGTCGCCCGTCGCGACGCTGTGGGGATGGCGGGCTTCGGATTCACCTACGCGCTGGTGTCGTTGTCGTGCACACTCGGGCCGTTCCTGTCGGTGTCGACGTTCGCGATGCAGCGATCCTTCGTTGGCGGAATCGCCACCTACGTGGTGTACGCGGCCGGGATGGGCACGATCATTCTCGGCTTGAGTGTGTCCGCGGCACTCGCTCACGATTCCTTCGTCGGCACCCTGCGCAACGCGTCGAAGTATGCGCCTCGGCTCGCAGGTGTGCTGCTCGTGCTGTCGGGCGGCTACGCGATCTGGTACGGGCGATACGAACTCGCCATCTACGACGGCGATCTGTCCGATGACTCGATTGTCGAGTTCGGCACGAACCTGCAGACGAAGTTCGTGGTGTTGACCAGCTCGATCGGATCCACCCGGGTCGCCGTGGCCGTCGTCCTCGTCACTGCCGCCACCTACTTCGCTCTCCGGCTGCGGAACAACAGCCGCGCTAACCTAAAACGTACATCTGATTCCGCTGAACGATTCGCGACCACACCGACCCCGCCCGCTGAGGCGGAAGCACGAGAGACTTCACGAACAACATGACACGACGAGCTGACGGAGAACTCGAAACCGACGTCCTACGCGCCCTGTGGCACCTCGATCGGCCCGCATCGCCCGCTGACGTGATCGATGAAATGCAAACCGACCTCGCCTACACGAGCATCGCCACCATCTTGACGCGACTCTGCGACAAGGGGCTCGCCACACGAACTCGCGCAGGACGCGCCTACGCCTATGCAGCGGCGAGCAGCGAAGCGGATCTCACTGCCCGGCGCATTCGCTCAGTCCTCGACGCTGCGTCGGATCGACAGTCCGCACTCGCCGGTTTCGCCCAGTCCCTCGACCCAGCCGATGCAGCGCAACTCGCGGCGCTGCTCAACGAGTCGCAATGATCAACTTCGTTGCGCTCCCCCTCGTCGTCACTCTGGCGATGACGCTGCTCGGCAGCCGGCTCCTCGACCGCCTTCACCCGGCGACCGCGGCACGCTGTACCACGGTGCTGCTGGCGTCGGTATTGGTTGCTGCAGTACCAACGCTGTGGCTCATCGGGCTGAGCGGCCTCGCACACCTGGGCTTCCACAACCCGGTCATCGACTGGTCACGACACCTGATGCCCGACTACCAGCCGGTCGGAGCAATCATCGGTATTGCATCACTGATCGCAGCGATCGCCGGCACCGGCCGAGCGATCGGGGTGCTCCTGCATCATCGCCGGTTGCGCTGCACCGACACATGCCCGCTCGAGATCATCGACACCGACGAGATCTACGCCTACACCCTGCCCGGGCCCGCAGGAACCATCGCTATCTCGAGCGGGCTGCGCGACGCACTCGACGCGACCGAGTTCGAAGTCGTCATGGCTCACGAGCAGGCGCACGCGCGACATCGCCACGACCGCTACAAACTGTTGGCGCTCCTCGCGACAGCGTTCATCCCCCCGACCCAGTCGGTCACCGCACGCCTCGACTTCCACATCGAGCGTTGGGCGGATGAGGAAGCACTCGATCAAACCGGCGCCGATCGCCGGCTCGCTGCGCGCACGATTGCCAAGGTCGCTCTGGCTGGAGCCAGCCCCTCGCCGGCGCTCGGGATCGCCGATCACGGCGTCGCAGCCCGGGCCACCGCACTGCTCGCCCCGATGGAGCAACCCGCCACCACGATCCGTGTCCAGAGTGCATTGGTCATCTTGGCAACGGTCGCGCTTGCGGCGT
>CAXMZV010000245.1:0-6416 GCA_964199985.1 Candidatus Ilumatobacter isfjordensis
GGCGGTAGTTGGTGAACGCAGAAGAGCCGCTCCGAAGAGCGGCCCTTGTCTTGCATTGATGTGGCGCGCTCGGAGGGATTCGAACCCCCGGCCTTCTGATCCGTAGTCAGATGCTCTATCCAGCTGAGCTACGAGCGCAGTGACATGCCAGTGTACGCCTGCGAACCGCAGGCGCCACCGGCAACTCCATCGGAGCGGAGACGGTGGGATTTGAACCCACGAACGCCTTACGACGTTACTTCCTTAGCAGGGAAGCGCCTTCAACCGGGCTCGGCCACGTCTCCCGACGAAGAGCGAGGTTAGCGCTTCGAGACGAGGACCATGCAGCGGTTGCTTCACCCGTTCTGGCTCGGCACGAACGGCGCCCGACAGGAATGTGATCGCATGGGTCTGGGCGGTGACGTCCGTGGGAGCGAGTTCGCCATCGGTCATCCGGAATGGCATGGGGCCCAGGCATCGTGGATGAGAAGATCGCAGGCTGCAGCGGACGGAGAAGCAGTCATGGCTCGTCCCACACTACGGCCACACCCGTTTCGTCCTGACGGACCCCGGGGGACGCGGCACATACAGTTGGTCACGCCCCCGCCCGGATGGTCTCGGATGACAATGTAGCGACAACGAGTCTTCCTCGTGCACATCATAAGGATGGGGGACCTCAGTCGGCCGCCCCCTGTATTCTCAGCGCCCCATCAAGCACTGGGGTCGCAGTTGCACAGGATACCGGGTTCGCACTGCTTGGGCTTCTGCGACGCGACGCGAGCGCTGCTGTCGATGTCGTGAGCGCTCTGCGCGAGCACGTCTGTCATCTCGGTGCAGATCGCCGACAGCGAATCGCGTTGGCGCCACGCCGCAGCGAGACGCTGGCAACACGCTGAGCCATCTGAACCGAACGAACACGCGTGGGCTACCCTCCGGCCCGTGGAACTTCAGAGTGCGGGCTCGAACGGTCGACGAATCACGCAGACGGCGCGACAGGGCGGCGTTCGTGTCGCTCGGGGTGTCAAGCGTCGGTTGGCACGCGAACGTCCGGCCACGCCCCGCGATCCGTCCGATCCGAGGCTCCTGTTCAGACCCGGAAACGGCAAGTGGTACGTGGCCGACGGCGAACGCTGGTACGAGCCCTCGTCGGAATCCGACCTCGACGCGCTCCTCACGTTGCTCCCGGCCGAGGTGCTCGACGAGCAGATTCTCGCCAGCGCCGGCAGCGTCGGAGGCATCGTTCGAGTCATCGACAACGGCGGCACCCCAACGCTCGAGTTTCTGAGCTCATTTGGTGAGATCGTTCGGCGCACGGCGAACATGCTTCCCGGACTCGGACACGTCGTCACCGAGTGGGTCACTGGTGCGCACGCTGACTCGTGGGTCGAAACGTCGGCCACGCTGCGACTCGATGGGGTCAGGCGATGCCGGCTCACCGCCTACCTCCCTGACGGCGGCGACGAACCACTTGCCGACAAAGAGCTCGCCGTGCAGATCCCGAAGGGGCGCCGCACCATCGTCGACATCCATCATCTCCGCCGCGGCGAGCAGACCACGATCGATGTGTATCGATCGCGGACCGCTCTGCACGGCACGGTCGTCACGCTGCAGACCTCGGCGCCCGAACCGGCCGACGACGACCGACCACTCGGTTTCATTGCGGTCGGTTTGGAGGGGCTCGCATGAGTGATCGTCCCGATCCGCGGCTCCGGCGCGCATTGTCCAACGCGCGCGTTCTCGCCGACGAGCTTGCGCGCCGCGACTCGGCCGGCACCTGGACGCAACATGTCTCGATCCGGCCCGAGTTCTCGGCGACGACCGCTCAAGCAGGGCAGATGTTCGACGCACGCGGTCGCCAGCGTGCAGCGGTGGTGTGCTGGGACCTGGGCCACAACCCGGCCGGTCGGGCCATGATGCTCGCCGATCTGCACCTCGAGACAATGCGAGTCGACCTCGTTGGTCCACTCTGGTCTCGCTTCTCCACATCGATCTGGTCGCCGATCGAGCAGGGCGAGTACAGCACCGTCACCTTCCCGTGCGATCGGATGCTCGACTTCGCTCCCAAGGCCTATTCGGTGGCGGCGCACCGGAAGTACGATCTTGTCCACGTCTGCAAGCCACGGCTTCCAGGTCTGATTCTGGGAGCGATGATCGCTCGGGCGAGCGGGTGTCCGATCATCGTCGACATCGACGACGAGGAGCAGGCATTCTTCGCAAACGCCGACGCGTTCGAAACGTCCTTCGATGGCACCACGCTTGATCTCGCCGACCTGGATCTCGATGAGTTGCACGAGCCGACCGAGGCTGCGGGCACCGGCCTCGGCATTTCGCTTGCACGCCACGCCGCGACCCGCACCGTGTCGAACGTCGAACTCCTCGAGAAGTACGGCGGCATCACAGTGCGCCACGCTCGCGATGAACGCAAGTTCGACCCGGCCACGATCGATCGCTCGCTCGGTCGGGCTGGAATCGGAGCAGCCGACAACGACTTCGTCGTCCTCTTCGTTGGCACACCACGTCCGCACAAGGGCCTCGACGTCGTCGTGGAGGCGCTCCGCCAGCTCGACGACCGCTTCGTACTCCACGTGGTCGGAGTGCCCAATCCGGGCAGATTCCGAGAGGAACTCGACAGCAGCGGGGCCCGGGTTGTCACCCATCCTCCATCCGACATCGACGTGCTACCAGAGCTGCTCTCGTCGGCCGACGCGATCGCTCTGATGCAGCATCTGGACGATCCGATCTCGCAATTCCAGATTCCTTCGAAGATCTCAGACGGCTTGGCGATGGGTTGTCCGGTGATCATCAGCGATGCACCGCCCATGCGCGACCTCGAACATCACGGCCTCCTGCGCGCGGACAATGCCGAACAACTCGCCGCCCACCTGATCCACCTCGCAGCGGGAGACTCGGAGGATGCCCGTGCCCGCCGGCGCAATGCCTTCCTCGGCGAATTCAGCGTCGCGGCGAACGCCGGTCGCGTCAGCGCAGCACGACACGAGAGCTCGACCGCTCGCGAGCGGGGCGAGGACCGCACCGTGGGCGCAACACTCGACCTCACGGTCAAGGCATACGCGCACGAGCGACGCGCTGCGCGTCCCGACCTGTTCGACATGCCTGACCCCGAGCCCTCCGACGGTGCCGATGTCGTGGTGTTCTGGAAGCAAAACGACACCGGCATCTACGGCCGCCGTTCGGACATGCTCACCAAGCATTTCGGAAACGACCAGCGGGTCCGCCGCGTTCTCCACATCGACAAGCCGCTCAGCACCGAGCGGGCTGAGCGCGATGCGATGCTGCAGACCGAGGGTGGCGATCACGCTCCCCTGCTGAGCCAAGCCTTGCTCGACCGAAGGCTCGGCATAATCGAGGCGGGCAAGGTGCACCACCGCACCTTCCTGCACTCCGAATCGGGCACGTGCGACCCGATCAGCGGCGAGGAGTTCGCGTCGCAGGACGGCTTCGCCGATTTCGTCCTCAGGGAGATGACCTCACTCGGCATGGACCCGGCAACATCGATTGCCTGGGTATGTCCGGTTGTCCTCGAGTTCGCCGCTGTCCAAAAACAGTTGAAGTTCAGATCCGTCGTGGTCGACGTCATCGACGACCAGCGCGCGTTCAACCACACGCGTGACGTCGCCGACGAACTCGATCGTTCGTACCGCGAACTGCTGGGAATGGCCGACGCTGTGTTCACGAATTGCGAGCCGAACGTGGCCGCGTTCGCTGCCTACGCACCCAACATCACGGTCGTGCCCAACGGTGCCGAGACAACGGCGTTCAACCCCGAACGAGCACCCCTGGGTGACGACACGCGGCCGGTCATTGCCTACGTCGGCAACATGAGCGATCGCGTCGACTGGGCGCTCCTCGACGACCTGGTCAAGCGGCGACCGGACTACCGATTCTTGATGGTGGGCTCCGCCCACTACGGCGCGAACGTGTTCGAACTCGTCGAGCGGCACGACAACGTTGAGCTGGTCGGCGTGGTTCCGTATGCCGAACTGCCCGTCCTCTTCCGGTCGATCGACGTCGGCCTCGTTCCACATCTCGCCGGCAGCATGACCGAG
Organism: Candidatus Ilumatobacter isfjordensis; assembly: GCA_964199985.1. GTDB lineage: Bacteria > Actinomycetota > Acidimicrobiia > Acidimicrobiales > Ilumatobacteraceae > Ilumatobacter_A > Ilumatobacter_A isfjordensis. The sequence continues at coordinate 4,047 of CAXMZV010000245.1, forward strand.
CGGATGAACCCGCTCAAGGTGTACAACTACATTTCCGCCGGATTGCCTGTTGTTTCAACACCGATCCCGAACATCGACGAGTTGCTCGGACAGGTGTCGGTTCAGCGAGATGCTCAAGGATTCGCCACAGCGATCGACCAGGCAGTCGAACAACGGCGCGCCGGGACGATCGAGCGCCCCACCGAACTCCTGCAATCGATCGACTGGTCGACTCGCGCCTCGACACTGCTCGACCAGCTCGAAAAGCTCAATCTCTTGTCGGCCTGATTGCGGCCACGATTCAGTCGGCGTTGACCAACGCCTCGGCGAGCCCATCGAGATTGGTCCAGTCCTCGAAACGCCGACCGAGGAGGCTTTCGAGGAGTTCGATGTCGTCGCGGTAGAGCTCGAGCAGGTGTTCGACGTCGCGCCGACGAACCGTGAAGGTCGGAGCGTCCTGAACGTCGCGACTCTGACGAATCTGCGCACGCGTGTGGGTCGGACGAAGGATCTCGTCTCGCTGTTCCACCGGAATCGCTGCGATGTCGAGGTCAAGCCGGCTGCACACGTGCTCGAGCACTCCGCCAGGGTCCGACGCAAGATCATCGAAGATGAGCGGAACGACCTGCTCGCCGAGCACATCGAGCCAATGCTCCACATGGCGACCGTAGAACCCGAGGTCGACCACACCCAGGGGCGGCGCCGACGTGATGATGTCGTCATCCGCGCCGAGGCGCCCCATGGTGAGCTGATGATTTGCTCCTGCGACGGCTCGTTCGACAGGGCTCCGCAGCAACACGAACACCACGACGTCGTCACCCAGCAGTCGTCGAATACTGCGAGCCGTGTCGTTGCGATCATCCGGCTTCGGAGACGACGGTGCGTCGGTCTTTCGCCAGAGGTAGTTGCTGGTCGCCTCGCCGCGATAGCGGGTGGTCATCGACGAGAAGTGTTCGCGGTACCACGCCTGTCGGTCGGGATCATCCACATCAGGTTTGCCGAAGTAGTACAGCTCCTTCGGCGACGACATCTCGACATCGGGATGCGCGTCGAGTGCGCGATGCAACCAGGTGGTGCCCGCCTTTTGCGTACCGCCGACGATCAGGTTCGGCCACTGCCCGTTCACGGTCCCGACTGTACGACACCGCAACAACGCACCGACAAACACCTCGACGGCCTGCGGCGGCCAGCGATCCTGACACGAACCGCGGTGAGTAAGGTGGCCCGTGGATGATCCACTACCTCGTTGCCGTCGGGTCGGCGCCGGCACTCGAGCGAGCGCTCCCCAGGCTCCGTGATGCTGTGGAACAGCAGCGCGTGTTCGATGGTGAGTTCTTCGAACACGGCGCGCCAGACGGAACGTGGACGGTGATGGGACTCAATGCGGCCGATCCGCTGAGCGCCCGGCGCGTCCTCGCCGACGGCGATGACATGGTGGTGTTCAACGGTCCAGTGCTCAGCGTCGGAATGGAGCGCGAGCGCGCCGAACGACAACTTCTCGATATCTTCCGAACCCACGGGCCATCGGGGCTCAGTGAGCGGATCAGCGGAAGCTGGAACTTCACCGGCATCACACGCGGCGAGCTCCATGCGTTCGGCGACTTCACCGGCCAGTTCCCGATGTACTGGGCATCGGGATCGGGTCTGCACCTCGTGTCGAACCGCTCTCGCCTGGCATCGCTCGGCGTCGGTCGCGAAGGTTGGGATCTCCGAAGCCTTTCGTGGCTGGTCGGCCAAAACCTCCGCGGCGACCAGATGCCCGCTGCTGGCGCCAGGTATCTCCGTCCGGGCCACGAGCTGCATCTCCGAATCGGTGACTGCACACCCGATGTTCGGCGTTCGCCGCAGTGGATCTGGTCATCGCCTGACATTGGCGACCTGCGTGACGACCTCACGAGTATCGAATGGGATGAAATCACCGACGCGCTCGTCGCCAACTTTGCCGCATTGAACTGGTTGCCCCAACGCAAGATTCTGCGGCTCACCGGGGGCAAGGATTCGAGACTCTCACTGGCACTCGCGCGGGCCGCGGGTGTTCACGACCTCGAGACGATGACCACCGGAGCCGTGGACAGCCCCGAGGTCGAATGCGCCGCGGCCGTCGCGAAACTGGCAGGAGTTGAACACAAGCGCAACGGCCCACCCGCTACTGGGCCCAGTTCAGGCCTCGCCCAACGCGCTTCGGAGCCGGTCGGCGTAGACGTCGATGCCGTCTGGCGGCGTCTGCGCCAACACACATTCCGCTATGAGAGCGTGGTGTCGCCGTGGGACGGAACCAACGACCGGCTCGCGAACACGATCCTCACGATCTCCGGATTCGGAGGCGAGCTCTACAAGCGCGGCGGCGACGCCCGGCTGACCAAGCCCGAGGTCGACACGCCCGACATCTTC
>CAXMZV010000246.1:0-6394 GCA_964199985.1 Candidatus Ilumatobacter isfjordensis
CCAGTTGGCCAGGATCTCGGCGGTACAGCAGATGATCGGTGCGTCAGGGTTGATCGAGCCGTCGCCGGTGATCATGCCGACACGCTCCGACCCGAACTGTCGACACAAGTCGAAGAATTTCTCGCTAACCAGGGCCTTGATCGGGGCGGTGTACACGCTGCGCTGGTCGCGCCCGAGGCCGACGAAGTGCGCCGCGACGGCGACCAACGACTTGCCCGACCCTGTTGGCGTGTTGAGGATCACGTTGCTTCCCGCGATCAACTCGAACACGGCTTCTTCCTGCGCCGGATACATCTCGATGCCTTGTGCGATCGTCCAGTTGGTGAAGCCGTCGAGCAACGCCGACTCGTCGGGCGCCGGTGGGAGATGTTGGAGGATGGGTGGCAGGTCAGTCATGGAGCGCTTCTAGTGTGCACACATGCCGACGTTTCGAAGTGCGTGGAACTGGGTGTTCGGCAAACATCTGCCGAAGCCGCCGAATCCTGACAAGACCGTCGAAGCCGGCTGGGTCCCGGTCTGGCAGGGCCCGATGCTCACCGAACTCCTCAAGGACGAGGGCATCCCGGCGGTGTGGACCGAAGACTTCAATCTGAACGTCGGCGTCTACAACCGCGAGGCGATGGCCCGCATCTTCGTCACCGAAGACCGCAAGACCGAAGCCGAACAGCTCATCAAAGACTTCACCGGCACCCCACCTCGCCACCGCAAACTCTGACCGCTCTGACCCCTCCCCCACGCCCATCTCGTTTGCGTCGGGATTTCTGCGGACTGGGTCGCAGAAATCCCGACACAAGCGTGATTTGGACAATGTTCGCTCCGCAAACGCGAGACGGCAGCCCACTGCACAGGCATGGACAGCACCCTCGAACGTCTCGCCGAAACCCAGCATGGGCTGGTCACGAACCACCAGATCGATGATTGCTGTGCGACACCCTGGGAACGCCGCCGCCTGATCGAGGGTGGTCCACTTCTCAAGGCCGCTCCTGGCGTCTATCGGGTTCGTGGCGCACCAGAAACGCATGAACATCGCCTCGTGCTCGGTCTGCTGGCCCTCGGCGACGAGAGCGTGGTGAGTTACGAAGCCGCAGCCGCACTCCATCGACTCGACCGCTCCGATCGAACTGCTGTGGAGTTCACGGTGGTGCGTGGAGCTCGACAACCGGCGATTCCGTTCCAGGTCCACACCACCAAGTGGCTGCCACCTATCGACCGAGTCAGCGTCGGCGGCTTTCGTGCCACGTCAGCGACACGGACGATCATCGACCTTGCCCATGCGCTTGCTCCTCGCCCACGGGTCGAGGCCGCAATCGACAGCGCAGTGCGCACGGGGCTCTCCTCGCCGATCGTGCTTGCGCATCGGCTGGAAACGCTTCGGGGTTCGGGTCGATGGGGATGCCGACTGGTCGAGGACCTCGTCGTCGATAGCGGCGGGCATTCACCGCTCGAGCGCCGCTTCTTACGCATCGTCCGCGAAGCCGGTCTGCCGCGCCCTGCAACTCAGGTCATCCACCGTCATGGAACTCGGTTCGTCGCTCGTGTCGATTTTCTGTTCGGCGACGACGTGGTCGTCGAAGTCAGCGGTCAACACGGTCACTCAAGTCCCTCGGAGCGCCGGAAGGACGCTCAGCGCCGGAGCGAACTGATCGAAATGGGGCAGTTGGTGTACGAGCACACCTACGCCGACGTGTTTGAGACGCCACAGACGGTGGTTCGAGAACTACGCCGCCGCCTCGCATCTCGTTTGTGTCCGACTTTTTGAGGACCGGTCCGCAGAAATTCCGACGCAAACGAAGAAGGGGGAGGATGGATGGGTCACATGGCGCTGTGGCGGAGGAGTTCGTGGGCCATGGGACATTCGGGCCGGATGGCCGGCGGGCCCATGGGGACGTGACCGTGGGGGCCGACGACGTCGGCGACCATCGAGGTGGGGAGGATCTCGACGTCCATCTCCCACGGGTCGACGGGATGCTCGCCATCGGGGTCGGTGATCGCCTCGTACCGCTCGACCATGTGATCGATGAAGCCGGAGGGCAACCGACGCCCGGTGCCGGCTACGAGCCACACCGGCGTGCCCCATGACTGAGCAGCCGCGGCGATGGTCGACGAACCAATCGGAGCCACGATGCGATCCGAGTCGCACGCCAACGCCTCGATCAACACGACGTCGGCGGCACGGACGGCCGCACCGGCTGCACCAGCGTCGACCGGGTCATTGTCGACGTCGTACCGCTCCAGCTTGCGGAAGAACTGCGTGGCTGAGTGCCCGGCATCGAGCACGAGCACCCGCACGTCGCCCCGACGGATCAGGCCATCACCGGCGACGTCGGGTGAGCCAATGGTCACGATGGTGGCGTCATCGGGGAGCGCAGCTGCCAGCTCAGAACCTGTGCGATCGCTGCGAATCTCCTCGGCCAACTCCCACACCGCGTCAAACGGCTCTGACGACGTCGAGACATTTGCGCAGAGCCACCACAACGCCCCGGTGAAAGGATGGCGTTCGACGATGCGACGGCACGCGACCACGATGCCCGACGGGTCGAAACGCAGGGAACCGAGTGCGTGGGCGGTCTCCTCGACGAGCGACGCCGGGTCGGCGCCTTGGGCTCGGGCAACGTAGCGGAGGTGCTCGATGGGGTGCATCGCCGCCGACGGTACCCGAGACCCAGCGGATGGTTGGGGTCAAGGCCCACCAACTCGCTACGCTCTCCGCCGTGGCGAACCCCACTGTTCAGCAGCTCCCGACCGAATTGAACCTCACCCCGCTCGTGGCCGACGGCCAGGGTTGGGGCCTGGGCCAATCCCGGCCGATCATGGATTGGTTGACCACGTTCCACCTCGCATCCGTGGTGCTCGACCCCTACACCAACGAGAGTTCGTGGATCCTCCGCTCGGCAACGCGCATCCTCGAGCAGTTCCGCAGCTCGGATGCCCGGATCAACTTCATCGTCACCGCTGGAGCCGAGGATGCTCGCGCGTTTCTCGGTCCGCTCACCGAGGACTACCTCGTGTTCTGCGACGACGAGCGCACCGCAGTGAAGGCAATGGGCCTCACCGAACTCCCGGCATTTGTCTTCACTCGCGTTGACGGCGCCGTCGTCGCAAAGGCCGAAGGCTGGCAACCGAACGAGTGGGACGCCGTCGCCGATGCCATCGCCGATGTCACGTCGTGGACCTCGCTCGACATTCCGGGCGCCGGCGATCCCGGGCCATTCAGTGGCTCGCCCGCCCTGGGCTGATCCGCTCCGTTCTGCATGGCCGACCGCCCGGCCGTCCCCGACCTGCCTGACCTTCCGGTCGTCGAGGCACTCGACTCGCTTCGCGCTGCGCTGACCGACGGCACACGCGCCGTCCTCGTCGCCCCGCCGGGGGCCGGCAAGACCACAGTGGTCCCGCTGGCGCTGCTCGACCAGCCCTGGCTCGGTGATCAACGCATCGTCATGCTCGAACCTCGCCGCCTCGCGACGCGCGCTGCAGCGCGCCGCATGTCGGCCACGACGCGCACGCCAATCGGCGAGCTCGTTGGCTATCAGACTCGCGACGAGCGTGAGATCACGTCGACGACTCGGATCGAGGTCGTGACCGAGGGAGTGCTCACCCGCCGTCTGCAGAACGATCCGGAACTCCCGGGTGTCGGGGCCGTGATCTTCGACGAGGTGCACGAACGGAATCTCACCACAGATGTCGGGCTCGCGCTCACGCTCGACAGTGCCGCACAGCTACGCCCCGACCTCCGCATCCTCGCCATGTCGGCCACGCCCGACACCGAGGGCCTCACCCGGCTGCTCGGCGGCCCGGTGATCTCCAGCGAGGGTCGTACCTACCCGATCGACGTCCGCTGGTTGCCCCGCTCGCCCGGTCGAAGCAGCGGCGCACCGAAGAAGGGCCGACCACGGCCGAAGCAACAGCGCGGCCCCGACCGCATCGAGCCGGACGTTGTTGCCGCCGTGCTCCAAGCGCTCGGCGACGACGAAGGCGACGTCTTGGTCTTCCTGCCCGGCATCGGTGAGATCCGCCGGACCGAACGGATGTTGAACGACACGCTCGGACCGAACATCGACGTCTACCCACTCGCTGGCGCCCTGACGCTCGCCGAACAGGATCAGGCACTGGCGCCGTCGCCACCCGGCCGCCGACGCGTGGTGCTGTCGACCGACATTGCCGAAACATCCCTCACTGTCGACGGCGTGCGCATCGTGATCGACAGCGGCCTCGCCCGCGAGCCGCGATTCGACCCGCGCTCAGGAATGACGCGCCTCACTACCGTTGCCACGAGTCGTGCGTCGGCCGAGCAGCGAGCTGGACGCGCTGGGCGTACGGAGCCCGGCACTGCCTACCGACTGTGGAGCAAGCTCGAACACGGCACGCGGACCCGGCACCGGTCACCCGAGATTCTGCAGGCCGACCTGGCCGGCTTCGCCCTCGAACTGGCCGCGTGGGGCGCACCCGACGACCTGCAATTCATCGACACTCCACCCGCTGGGGCGCTTGCGCAGGCTCGCGACCTACTGACCAACCTGTACGCGCTCGACCAGGACGATCAGACGATCACACCGCTCGGGCGCAAGATGCTCGGTCTCCCCGTCCACCCGCGCCTGGCCAGGATGATCGCCGTCGATCAGAGCCCGCTTGCCTGCGCCGTTGCCGCGCTGGTCGACGAACGCGACATCTTCCGTGGGCGACCCGACGAAGTGCCGACCGACCTCGCGCTGCGCGTCGGGGTGATCTCCGGAGCGCGCGGACACGACCTCGCTGACCGCGGTGCGGTGCATCGGCTCCGCGACCGCGCTGCCGACCTGGCCCGCCGAGCGCGTCTGCCGTTCGATCGTGGCGCCCTCGATCCCGACCGAGCTGGCGCCGTGCTCCTGCTGGCCTACCCGGATCGCCTCGCCGCCCTGCGACGCGGCGCCCAGTACCAATTGCGCGGCGGCAGCACCGCCTTCCTGCCCGCCAACGACGCCCTCGTCGACGAGCAGTTCATCGTTGCTGCGGACCTCGATGGCAAGCGCGACAAGGCACGCATTCGCCTGGCGGCGGCGGTCGATGCCGCGGATGTGATCGCCAACTTCGGTCCCGACATCGCCGAGCAGCGGACAATCACGTGGAACACGGACCGCAACGACCTCACCGAGACCATCGAGCGCCGCCTCGGCTCGATCCGGCTCGGCAGTCACACCGATCGTCCAGCGCCCGGGGAAGCCACGACGGCAGCGCTCCTCGATCGCGTACGCATGACCGAACTCCGCGTGCTCGGCTGGTCGAACACAGCGACCAGTCTGCGCGAACGCGTCGCTTTTCTCCACGCCAACGTCGGTGATCCTTGGCCCGACTGGTCGGTCGCCACCCTGCTCGGCTCACTCGACACGTGGCTCGGGCCGTATCTGCCCGGCGCACGAGGACGCACCGATCTCGAACAACTCGACCTCACGACCGTGCTTCGATCACAGCTGCCCTGGCCGGAGGGGGCCCAACTCGACAACCTGGCGCCTGCCGCGCTCTCGCTCCCCACCGGCCGGACCGCACCGATCGACTACTCGGGTGAGCAGCCCACCGCCTCGGTGCGCGTCCAGGATCTCTTCGGCAGCACCACCCACCCGAACGCAGGAGGACGGCCGATTCGACTCGAGCTGCTGTCGCCGGCGGACCGGCCGATCCAGGTCACTGCCGACCTGCCGGGTTTTTGGGCAGGTTCCTGGTCCGAGGTCCGCAAAGAGATGGCCGGGCGTTACCCCAAGCATCGATGGCCGGATGACCCAGCAAGCGCGGCGCCGAAGCGGATGAAGGATCGCTGAGTGACCATTGCCGGACTGCCGCTCCTCGCCGCGATGGCGTGCATGCTCGTGGTCTATTTCGGCACCACGGTGCAGGCGTCGCTTGGGATCGGGTTGGGGATGCTGTCATCGCCGGTGCTCGCGCTCGTCGACAGCGACTTCATTCCCGTCGCGATCATCCTCTCGGTCATACCGCTGTCCGGGTCGGTGGCCTGGTCCGAGCGCGAGCACGTCGACCGACGCGGCACGGGACTGCTGTTGGTCGGCCGGGTCCCGGGCGTGATCGTTGCTGCCCTCCTCGTCGCCAGCTTCAGCGACACGGTCCTGGGGTTGCTGGTCGCCGGATCGGTTATTGCGGCCGTGATCGTGTCGGCCGTCGGCCGCAAGTTCGTGGCGGGACCCGCCACGCTGCTCGTCGCCGGCGGCGCGTCGGGCTTCATGGCCACCACGACCGGCGTGGGCGGGCCACCGGTCGCACTGACGTACCAGCACGACACGCCACAGACGATGCGCGCCTCGATCTCGGCGTTCTTCGCGATCGGCGCCGTGATGTCACTGGTCGGTCTGTTGTTCGCCGGCGAAGTCACCCGAAGGGCGCTCGAGTTGACCGCTCTGCTGATCCCGTC
>CAXMZV010000247.1:0-6381 GCA_964199985.1 Candidatus Ilumatobacter isfjordensis
TCGCCCAGGCGACCACAACGGTTGGCAGCCGTCGCATCGTTGCCGCGAGCGCGGCACGCAGCGCGACCGGAGCGCCGAAGCGCTCACCCAGCAGGACGATCGATGCGAAGCAGCCGACGATCGCTGCAGCCATGCTGGCGAAGACCACTGCCAGCATCGCGGCGACATCTTCCACGCCAGTGCCGACGTCATCGCCGCCCAGCGCGGTCAAGGTTGTTGCATCCGTGCGATCGAACACCTGCGACGTGGCCCAGAGGTTGAGGGCCACAACCGGAACGAGGAGGAGCGCGGCACCAACGAGCACATCACGTCCGCGTTGCTGCAGCATCGAGCCGCCGGCATCGAGCGCTGACAGGACCTGGCCCCGACTCCGCCGCAATCGCAGCGGTCGCGCTGATGCAGTGGTCGACATAGCACCGCCGGTTCCGGCCTGACGGCTCGGGGTGACGGCGGGAGCGTCGAGTCGTTCCCACTCGTCAGGCATATGCCACATTGTGGGTCATGCATGGATACGAGTCCACCTCGTACGGCGACGGGTTCGCCGAGGTCTACGACGACTGGTATGGCGACGTCACCGACGTCGACGCCACGGTGGACCGAATGGTCGCCGCCGCTGGTGTCGGCGGTCATGTCCTCGAGTTGGGTGTGGGCACGGGCCGCTTGGCCGTTCCGATGGTCGAAGCAGCCCTCCGGGTCACTGGCATCGACTCGAGCGACGCCATGCTCGCCCAGCTCACAGCTCGCGACCCGTCGGGCCGCGTCACCGCGATCGCCGGTGACATGGTCGACGACCTGCCGGGCGGCCCATTCGATGCGGCCCTCGTTGCGTACAACACGCTGTTCAACCTGCTCGAAGACGGAGCGCAACAGCGGTGTTTCGATGCCGTCGCCGCTCGGCTGTCACCGGGCGGAGCATTCGTGGTCGAGGCGTTCGTCCCAGACGGTCAGGAAAGCGGCGGGTCGGACGTGTCGGTCAGGTCGATGACGGTCGACCGAGTGGTGCTTTCCGTGTCACAACACTCACCCCGCACGCAGCAGGCGAGTGGCCAGTTCGTCGAGTTCACCGAGGCGGGCGGCGTCCGCCTGCGGCCCTGGATGGTGCGCTGGGCAACGCCCGAACAACTCGACGCGATGGCCGCAGCCGCCGGATTCTCGGTCGAGTCGCGGTGGTCGACGATGGACGGCGAGCCGTTCACCGACGAGTCGGCGCAGCACGTGACGGTCTACCGACTCACGGGCTGACGATCAGATTCTCGGGGATCGCCTGGGTGTCGAGCCACGAGTCGTCGAGAATCGGGCGAATGGCCGCTTCGAGCAACGGTCGGAACCAGTCCGCTCCGGTCGTCGTGATGTGGTCGGCGTCGCGGAACAGCAGCACGTCACCGAGTGTCATCGGGCAACGCACATCGGTGCAGAACCAGTCCGACGGGTCGACGAAGGTTGCGCCGAAGCGCTCGGCGGCGGCGCTCTCGACATCGAGCCGCCCGCTCTCGACAGCGCGCTCGCGTCGATTGGAACAGTTCTGCATGCTGGTGCGGTTCGACGACAGGCACTGCTGCGGGTTGGCCGCAGCGCCCGGCGAGTCGGCGAGCAGCACCAGGTTTCCGGTGTTCGGCGCGATGCGGCTGAGCGTGGACTCGAGACCCGTTGACCATTCATCGTCATCGTTGTCGTACTCGTGCCAGGCGGTGACCACGACCATGGTCGGTTGCTGTCCGGCGATGAAGTCGACGACGTTGTCGCGCCATGCAGGACACGTACGGCCGAGCGTGTTGGTCGCGATCGACACGTCCGCTGTGGGGCACCCACCCTTTGCCAACACGATCAACTCGTAGCCGGCATCGAGCGCGATCGCATCCATCGCAGGCGACCACTGCGCGGCGTGTGAGTCCCCGTACAAGACGATCGTGCGTTGGGCACCAACGTCGCCGTAGCGACAGTCGAGCAGCGAGTCGTCAACGCCTTCGTTGACGCAACCGTCGGGATAGACCGCTGGCCGGTCGCTGTATACGTCGCTGACCGACGGTCGCAGGTTGCCCGGCACGTCAGTGGCGAGGAGCGCCTCATCGAGCACGTCTCGATTGGCTGCCATGAGCGTGGCGAGGAGCTCCTCCGCTGTGGGGACAACCGGCGGGAGGTTTGCCACCGTGGTCTCGGGCGCGTCGGCGTCGCTGACCAGCGCCGCGTCACTCGGTTCCTCAGCGCCGATCAGAATCAACTCAGGCGCTTCTGCCACCGCACCGGAATCGAGGGCGGGCTGGAACAGCACGGCGGACAGGCCGACCAAGACGGCGAGAGCGCTGAGACTCAATCCCAGCACCACGCTGCGGCCGGGGAAACGGCTGAGGCCCTCGGATAGTCGAACCGGGTCCTCGACCAACGCCTTCGACGCAACCGACAGCAACAGTGCGACGGCGACCACGATCGTCCTTTGGCCCATCGACAGCGGGCCCCACTTCGCCTCGGAAAGCACGAGCGCAGGCCAGTGCCACAGATAAATGGCGTACGAGTGACGTCCGATCCATTGCATCGGCGCCAGGCCGAGGATGACGCCAGGGCCGAACCGGAATGGCTCGAACCCGCCGGATGCGACGATCAGCACGGTGGCGAGCACCGGCAACATCGCGGCGGTTCCTGGGAACGCCACCGACTCGTCATAGGCCAGCACGGCGTAGACGACGCCGACCACGCCGAACCAGCCGAGCGCAGCGCGAAAACGCACGTTGACCGATCGCAGGCCCGTTCCCGCCAGAGCGAGCCCCGCGCCAGCCAGAAGCTCGACTGCTCGGGCCGGCAGGAGGTAGAACGCCCACGTCGGCTCGTTGTTGGTCATCCACACCGATGCAGCGAGCGACGCAACACTGATCACCGCGATGACGATCAGGAGGTTCCGACGGAATGCGGCAGGACGCGGCAGCCAGCGGGCGACAAGCAGGAGCGTGGCTGGCCACAGCAGATAGAACTGCTCCTCGACGGCGAGCGACCAGAAGTGGAGCAGCGGCGACGGCGTCAGGTCGCCGAGTTGCGCATTGAAGTAGTCGCCGAGGCGGTTGGCGAACACGAAGTTGACGACGAACAGGCCGGCAGCGATGGCGTCACGACCGACATCTCGGAGCAGCGACGGCGCCAGCATGAAGCGCGACGCAATGACGGTGACCACGAGCACGAGACACGACGCCGGGAGCAGGCGGCGTGCCCGGCGCGCCCAGAAGTCGTGCAGCGACACTGAGCCGCTTGTCTCGAGTTCGCGCAGCAGAAGTTGTGTGATCAGAAAGCCCGACAGCACAAAGAACACGTCGACGCCGACGAAGCCACCCTCGAAGCCACCGACTTTCATGTGGAACAGCACGACCGCGATGACCGCGATCGCTCGAAGACCCTCGACGTCGGGTCGGAACTCACCGCCGACCGCGCCGTCCAGCGACGCGCGGACATCAGCGCGACGCTGATCGGTGTTCATCTCAGAACGAGTGGAAGCCGCCGTCGATGCGGATGATGTCGCCCGTGTGATACGTGCTCGCCGAGCTGGCGAGGTAGGTGGCGATACCCGCGAAGTCTTCCTTCGTGCCCCAACGACGTGTCGGGATGCGCGGCATCACCTTCTGCACGAAGGTGTCGTGGCCAAACGCCGGTGCGGTCATATCACTCTCGATCCAGCCCGGCAGGATCGAGTTGCATCGAATGCCATGTCGAGCGTGCGCCACCGCAATGCCGCGCATCATGGCGTTGACTCCGGCCTTGGTTGCGCCGTACGCCTGGCCCGACGCCGCGCCAAATTCCGACGAGCCAGATGATGTGAACACGATCGAGCCGCCGGACCGGTCACCTTCTTCGTGTCGGGCGACCATGTGTTTGGCCGCTTCGCGGGCGGTGTAGAACGCCCCGTCGAGGTTGACCGACATGACGCGCCGCCAGTCCTCGCTGGTCATCTCGAGGAAGCTCGACGATGATCCGCTGACCCCAGCGTTGACGAAGACCGCATCGATCCGACCGAGTTCGTCGGCGGTGTCGGCCATCGACTGAATGACCGCGTCCTCGTCGCTGACGTCACAGACAATCGACAGCAGCTCGACGTCGTACTGACTGAGCACGTCAATCGCTCGCTCGTTCTTCTCCGGATTTGTCCCCCAAATGGCGACGTCCGCACCGTGCGCTGCGAGGCCCTCGGCCATGCCCAGACCGATGCCGCTGTTGCCGCCGGTGACGAGCGCAACGCGTCCCGTGAGATCGAACGGGGAGCTGCCAGACAAGGTCATACTGCGACTGTAGGTGAGCGGACTCGGCGCACGATCATGCCGCTGGCCCGGAGCGAGATATCGTCATGTGGGTGACACTCGAACAGGTCAACTCGCCAGCAGACCTGCGCGGGCTGTCATACGCCGAGCTCGATGACCTCGCCGGCGAGATCCGTGACTTCATCGTCAACGCCGTCTCCGAGAACACCGGCCACCTCGGCTCGAACCTCGGCGCCGTCGAACTCACACTTGCACTGCACCGGGTGTTCGAGTCGCCGACCGACGCCATTCTGTGGGACACCGGCCACCAGGCCTACGTCCACAAGATCGTCACGGGGCGCCAGAAGCAATTCGAGCACCTCCGCCAGGCTGGGGGTCTGTCCGGGTATCCGAGCCGCGAGGAGTCCGAGCACGACTACGTCGAGAACAGCCACGCGTCGACGATCCTCTCCTATGCCTATGGCATGTCGGTGGCCCGCGATGCGGGTGTCGATCAGCACCGTCACATCGTCGCCGTCATCGGTGACGGTTCGATGACCGGCGGTATGGCATACGAGGCGCTGAACAACATCGGCCACGGCAGCAAGCGCGTCATCATGATCCTCAACGACAACGGACGGTCGTATGCGCCCACCGTGTCGAATCTGTCGGCAAGCATGCAGGGTCAAGACGAGCGTGCGGGGCATCCGAGTGTCCAATCCGAGCACGCGACGTTCACCGATCGCGTCACCGGCAAGTTGAGCCATTCGCTCACCGACATCCGGCTCAACCCTGTGTATGTGCGACGGCAACGGCGGCTCGAGAGCTATTTGCAGAGCCTGCCATTGGTCGGCAACCAGGCCGGTTCTGCGATGGACGCGTTCAAGGCGGGTGTCCGCGAGTTCCTGCAACCACCGTCGTTCTTCGAGGCGCTCGGCGTGCGCTACGTCGGCCCGTTCGACGGGCACAACATCGAAGAGATGGAGCATGCGCTTCACAATGCGATCGAGCTGAGCGACGAGGGTCCGATCCTCGTGCACATGCTCACCCAGAAGGGTCGCGGGTACTCCCCCGCGGAAGACGACGACGAGAAGCATCTGCACGACGCACCGATCTTCGACCCTGCCGTCGGCCCACCCAAGGCGGTTGCCACCGGCTACACGCAGGCGTTTGCTGAAGCGATCGTCAAAGAGGCCGAGTCCAACCCGCTGCTCGTTGCAATCACCGCTGCGATGCCGGGGCCCACAGGGCTGATCCCCTTCCAAGAACGCTTCCCGGATCGATTCTTCGACGTCGGCATCGCCGAGCAGCACGCCGTGACTGGTGCCGCCGGTATGGCGATGGGCGGTCTGCGTCCAGTCGTTGCCCTCTACTCCACGTTCCTCAACCGAGCCTGGGACCAGGTCGTGTACGACGTGGCACTACATCGCCTGCCCGTGATCTTCTGCCTCGACCGCGCCGGCATCACCGGCCCCGACGGTGCCAGTCATCACGGCGTGTACGACATGGCGCTGATGTCGAAGGTGCCGGGGATGCGAGTGTTCGCGCCGTCGAGCGCACAGGAACTCGCTCAGATGCTGCACGATGCGGTCGCCCTCGTCGACGAGGGCCCGATCGCCATCCGTTACCCGCGCGGCGCCGCCCGACAGGTTGGCGAGCACGAAGTCGGTGAGGGTCTGCATGCCCGTCGCGTTGTCACAGCCGACGATGCCGATGTGTGCATCATCGCGGTCGGCAAGATGCTCGAGGTCGCCGAGAAGGCCGCGGCCAAGCTCGCCGAGGCCGGAACGCCCGTCAACGTGTGGGATGCGCGCTGCTGTGCACCGCTCGACCCCGAGATGATTGCCGCTGCGGCAACACACGGTCGCGTCGTCACGATCGAGGACGGCATCCGAGCCGGCGGCATCGGAATCGCGATTGCCGACGAGGTCACCGCAGTCGACCCGTCGACAGTCGTGAACGTGCTCGGCATTCCCACCACGTTCATCCCGCACGACCCGAAGTCGAACAACATCCACGCCAAGTTCGGCCTCGACGTCGCCGGCGTCATCACCGCTGCGACTGCGTAACGCCGTCACCCGTGTCGGGGGCAGGACTTGAACTCCGGCTGCCGTTGGCGCCGAATATCGCCGGGTTATGACGTTTGCGCCGATCACGACCGAGCGGC
>CAXMZV010000248.1:0-6378 GCA_964199985.1 Candidatus Ilumatobacter isfjordensis
GACCGTGCCGAGCTGCCGCCTGGGTCCCCGGTCGACGGATTTGTCGTCCACAACCGTCCGCCGGGAATTGTCGAGCACGACCGAACCATCGCCGAAGCAATCGACGACGCACGCGTCCGAGCGCCACACCTCTGGCATCGGCGTAGCGAGCGCGATGCGCTCAGCACCGACATCGGACTCGTCGCGCATCGCGGCGACGGCGATGCGACTGAGTTCGAGCCGGTCTCACTCGGACTCGGCGCGGACAACATGCTGGCAATCGCAGGCCCGGCCAGCGACCGCGCCGGACTCGCCAGGGCGATCGTGGTCGATGTCTGCACGCGATACGGCCCCGCCGACGTCGATGTTGTCATCGCCACGACACCTGCAGAATTGGGCGACTGGGACTGGGCGAAGTGGCTGCCACACCTTCGCTGGGGATCCGCAGTCGACTTGCTGACCAACGATCTTGAGATGGCCCGCCTCGCCGAGCGCGAACTTTTTCGCCCAACCATCGTGATCGTCACTGCCGACCAGATCTGGAACGGCCCGAACAGTCCCCTGCGCAATTTTGTGCTCAATGCCCCGGAAGACGCTGCAGTCATCGTCCTCACCGATGCGCGGTATACCGCCCCCACCCCAGCGAACACCATCGTCGAACTCGACGTCGAGCGACCGGGCGCAGCAACCCTCGCTCGCCTCGATCGGAGCGGCGCCGAAATCGACCTCCTCGTCGCGCTGCTCGACATCGGCACCGCGGCGGACGTTGCCCGTCACCTCGCTCCGCTTGTTGACCCCGATCGGTTGACGACATCCGACCAAGTCAGTCACCAGGTCGCGCTCGACGACATCGTGCGCACCGCTGACGCGGCGACCAGTTGGGACACCGCGCTCGGCGCGCCCGGCTCACCAGTCGAAATGGCCGTCGGCGCCGTCGCTGGCGGGATGGTCGGCGCCGACTTCGGTCTCGATGCCAGTGCCGTGATCAGCGGGTCGAGCCTCGACGAGGCCGTGGACGTGGCCACCGTGCTCGCACTGTCCATCGCATCGACGTGGTCCCCAGCTGAAGCATCGCTGCTACTGATCGACCATCGAGCGGCGCACCCGGACAGCGCTCTCCAACAACTCCCGCACCATGCCGGCACGTTCTCCGCACGCGATGCTCTCGCGATCGAACGACTGCTCAGCCGGCTCCGCACCGACCTCACCGGAGAACAACCGACCTCGGCGCGTCTCGTCGTGGTGCTCGCTGGCATCGCCGAGACAGAACTCGCCGCACCCGGGCTCGTCGAAGGATTGGTCGCACTCGCGAAAGAGTCGGTCGGCGTCCACCTCGTCGTTGCGACAGCACGACCACTCGCGGCGCTCGACCCCGACCTCCGCGCGGCGTGCCAGATCGAGATCGCAGTCGACCGCTACGGCGGCAGCCGGCGCGCCACACTGCACGATCGCCGCCGAAAGCTGCCGACGCCATTCACGCCCTACGACGAGAGCACCACCACCGCGGCAATCAGCGTGCGTCCATTCGTGTTCGGACGTTCACCGTCGGCGCTCGAACGGCGGCTCGAACGCGACGGTCACGCCAGCATCAACAGTCGCGACCGGGCAGTCGACCGCGCTGCCCGGCAACTCGCGACGCTTGCAGCCGAACGCAACCTTGCCGCGCCGCGCCCGATCCTGCCTATCCCGCTCCCGAACCGTGTCCTCGCTTCCGACCTCTGGTCGGCCCACTTGGGCGACGGCGTGCCGTTGGGCGTGGTCGACGCCGAGACAGCTGTCGCGTATTGGTGGCAGCCCGGCGAGGACGGCTCGCGGGTGTTCATCGGTTCGCCTCGGTCAGGCGTGCGGTCGGCCCTCGAGGTCCTGCTCGTCGGCGTGGCCGAACGATTCGCCACCGCCGACATCGAGGTGTACGTCGCAGAGCACAACGACCGTCGACGCAGTTCTATTGCCGAGATTCCGCACGTCGTTCGAGCCGAATCGCCGGACCACGACGGCGCGGTCGAGGCGATGTTGGGTGATGTCGCAGATGTCATGCACGTTCGACGCGGCAATGCCGACTTCCGTGTGCACGACCATCCGGCAGTCCTCGTGATCGCGCGAGATGTCGAGCGCTTGACGGAGCCGGCGGTCGCGGTGCTCAATCATTTGCTGGCCCAGGGCGCCGATGTGGGCATCAACGTCGTTGCCGCGGCACAGCGTCCGGACGGCCTCGACGACATGCTCGGAGCTTGCGACCACGTGGTCGTGGGCGCGCTGACGAATCCTGATCACTACGGCGATCTCGGCATCGAACGGTCACCGGCAGTGGAGCGCCATGTCGGCCGAGCGCAACGTCTTGACGGCACGCTGATCCAGTTGGCCGAACTCGACGCGCCACTCGACAACGTGCTCGCCGCGCTGGCCACGACGATGGAGACCGACGGATGAGGCACACTGCTGACATCGGACGGTCGGTCGGGATCGAGCTCTGCTCGAACCTCGTCCGCGGTGTCCTGCTCGGCGACGCGGGGGCCGACATCGTTCGCGCCACCGAGGTTGCACTCGCGGCGCAAGACGACGATCGATCGGTGCTCGACGCACTCACTCGTGTCCGGGCGGATCTCGGCGCCGACACGTTGCCCGCGCGCCTCGCAACGTTTCCGGCTGGATCATGGATGCGACGCGTCGACGTGACTGGCAAGACCGGTCCAGAGCTCAACGGGTTGCGCTCCGAGATCGACCGACGTCACGGTGCCGCATCGACGCTCCTCGTCGACGACGGCCCACGCCGCTGGCTCCATGTCCTGCACTGGCCCGACGCAGGGATTCGGCGCATCGAGGCACTCGCCGAGCGGGCGGGTTTTGTCGACGTTGCGGTGGAGCCCAGCCCGGTCGCGCTGGCCCGCGTGCTCGGTGGCCGGACCACGCTCGCCGAGCGGTACGCAACCGGCGGTGAGTCGTCTGCCACTGTGCTGCAACGCGGCATTCCTGTCGCTGCCGTGTCGATCGACGGGACGGGCCGGACCCATCCAATGCTGGTTGTGGGCGATGGTTCGTTCTCCGCTGAGCTGTTCGACGACATCGTCACAGCCGATGCCTTGACCGAATTGATTGACACAGTTCGCGAGCGATCGAGGGCGTCGACGGGGGACGCACAGGTTGATTCAGGCGTCGACCTCATCGTCGACGGCGGCACCGTGCCGCAGTTCCCACCACACGATCTCCGCGCTCCAGAGCGCCAGTGCGTCGCGGTCGGAGCGGCCGTCGGGGCTGCCGGGCTGGCCGGCCGCATCCGCCCCGTCGACATCATCACCGATGCCGCGGCAACCACGCCGGTCAATCATCGACCCTGGGTGGTCGAGCGCCTGGCGACTGTGACGCCGTCCGTCAGCGCAGGCCCCGGCCCGGCGCGCCGAACGTTGGCAAAGCTGTTTCCCCGTCGCCGACGTTCACCGGTCGAGGTCAACAGGAACAGGTAGCTAGTCGCGTCGGAAGATGCTGGCGCGCTGCCCGAAGACTGCAACCGCCTGTTTGAGCGGTACCAACTCGCTGCCGGCGCCGTGCTGTTCTCCACGCGCACCGCGCTGGCTTCGCTCAGCGTCTTCGATGGCGTGCACAGCGATCGAGCGAGCCTGCTCCAGCTCGGCGCGGAGGCGTGCGTTCTCGGCTTCGAGCCGCATCACTCGGCGAATGCCCTCGAGGTTCATCCCCTCGTTGGTCAGCTCCGAGATTCGGCGCAGCACCTCGATGTCGGCATCGCTATAGCGACGATTTCCGCCCTGGGTACGTGCCGGCATGACCAGACCCCGGCGCTCGTAGATCCGCAGAGTCTGAGGATGCATTCCGGACAGCTCAGCGGCGACCGAGATCACGTAGACCGCGGTCGGACGCTTGCGCTCGGGTCTTTCGTTATCCGATCGGTCACTCATGTGAGCCTCCTCAGGCGGTTGCGCCTGTCGTGGGCGTTGCCTGCTCGCTCTGCACCGTAGTTGCCGTGCGAAGGCGCTCGATTGCTGAACGTTCCTCGTCGTTCAGGTCGGTGGGCACGACCACGTTGACGGTGACGATCAGATCACCCTGCACCGTGCCCTTGGCCCGGCTGGTGGTCTCGATGCCCTTGCTCTTCACCCGATGCCTGCTTCCAGACTGGGTGCCGGGCTTGATGTGCATCGTGACCGACGGCCCACCGAGTGTCGGCACGTCGATGTCGGCCCCGAGTGCGGCGTCGGCGAACGACACCGGCACCGACACGGTGAGGTTCTGGCCGCCGCGACCAAACCGATCGTGGGGCATCACGGTCAACTGAACGAGCAAGTCGCCGTTCGGACCGCCGTTGCGCCCAGGTCCACCGCGGCCTTTGAGCCGGATGGTCTGGCCATCCTTCACGCCCGCAGGGAGACGGGTCTTCACTTCACGTGGGCGCTTCTCGATGCCTCCGCCGCGACAGGTGCCGCACGGCGACTCGATCACAGTTCCGCGGCCCTGGCAGACCTGGCAGGGCGACGAGAACGAGAACATGCCCTGGTTGTCGTCGGTGACGCCCCGGCCGTTGCAGTTGCCACAGACCTTCGGGGCAGTGCCAGCCTTCGCTCCGCTACCGCCGCACGAGGAGCACTGGGCATCAGTCGTGAGGTAGAGGGTGGTCTCGAGGCCCGTGACGGCGTCGGCGAAGTCGACTGTCAGCGACGCTTCAATGTCTGCACCGCGACGTGGCTGGACACCTGCGCCGCCACGACCGCGCTGGCCACCGCCTCTGCCAAACATGCCGCCGAGGACATCGCCCATGTCACCGACGTTGAAGGAGAATCCGTCCGATCCACCGGGTCGGCCACCCATCGTGGCGGGGCCCATGCGACGAATCTCGTCGTATTCGGCGCGCTTGTCGTCGCTGCCAAGCACGTCGTACGCGGCCGACACTTCCTTGAACTTCTCCTCGGCGACGTCGTCACCGGGGTTCTTGTCAGGGTGAAGGTCGCGAGCGAGCTGGCGATAAGCCTTCGTGATCTCCTTGTCGGTGGCACCCTCGGCCACGCCCAGGGTCTTGTAGAAGTCCTTCTCGTACCAGTCTCGTTGTACAGCCATTCGTGCTCACCTCCTCAGAGCGCTCTTCGCATCACACTTGGGGTCAGAACCCAAGTGTGATGTCCTCAATCCTTCGTCTTCACCATGGCGGCGCGGAGGGTCTTGCCCTTCCACTGGTAGCCGCTGCGCAGCACTTCTGCCACCACCGGTTCGCCACCATCGACGGGCTCGTGCGCCACGGCTTCGGCCACCTCGGGATCGAACGGTTGCCCGTCAAGATCGAGAGATTCAAGACCTTGCTTTTTGAGCTCGGTCAGCATCTGGTTGAGCAGCGGGCCCACTTCGTCGGGATGACGAAGGAACGCCGCCTCAGCCGCGTCGAGCACCGGCAGGAACGCCTCGGCCAACCGGCCGGTTGCCCGGTCGGCATCGACCTGCGCCCTGACGTTGGCCTGCTTGCGGAAGTTCTCGAACTCGGCCTGCACGCGCTGCGCGATCGACTTGAACTCGTCGCGCTCAGCGAGCAACGCCGGAACGTCGACCTCGGACCAGTCCACTTGAACGTCACCTTCGGCGGCAACCACATCGGGGGTGTCGAAGTCGAGCGCCGACAACATGTCGATGTCGTCGAACTCGCCTTGACGTTCCGGGGTGTCATCGCCGCCGCCTGTCGACGCGGCAACCGCATCGGCGGCTGCCGCCGACTCAGAGGCTGACCGGGACGCGGTCCCGCTCAGCTCTTCGTCGCTCAGGTCGTCGGGATCATAGAGATCACCGTCTCCCATGTCGGACATGATCAAGCACCTGCCTCGGCGTCTCCGTCAGCCGGGTCGTCGACGATCTCGGCATCTACGATGTCGTCGTCGTTGACCGCACCGTCACCTTGACCGGAGGCCGAGGAACCCTCGGCGCCGGCATCCTTGGCGGCTGCCTCGTAGAGCTTTTGGCTGAACGCCTGGCTGGCTTCCATGAGCGCCTCGGTAGCGGTCTTGATGGCGTCGTGGTCGTTACCCTCAAGTGCCTTCTTCAGGTCGGCGAGGGGCGCCTCGACGGCATCCTTCTCTTCGGCCGGGACACTGTCGCCCTGGTCGCGGAGCACCTTCTCGGTTTGGTAGACGAGGCTGTCGGCGTTGTTGCGTGCCTCGGCCTCGGCAAGCCGCTGCTTGTCTTCGTCGGCGTGCGCTTCGGCGTCCTTCACCATCTGGTCGATGACGTCCTTGTCGAGGGTGGACTGACCGGTGATGGTCATCGACTGAGTCTTGTCGGTGGCCCGATCCTTGGCGCTCACGTGCACGATGCCGTTGGCGTCGATGTCGAACGTGACTTCGATCTGCGGGACGCCCTGCATGGCGGGCGGCAGGTCGACGAGCTGGAACTTGCCGAGCGTCTTGTTGT
>CAXMZV010000249.1:0-6345 GCA_964199985.1 Candidatus Ilumatobacter isfjordensis
AAGTTCGAGCGGAATAAGCCGCACGTGAACATTGGCACCATGGGTCATATTGACCATGGCAAGACCACCCTGACGGCGGCGATCTCCAAGACCCTGTCGGAGCGTGGGTTGGCCGACTTCACTGACTTCGAGGGCATTGATAAGGCGCCTGAGGAGAAGGCTCGTGGTATCACGATCTCGATCTCCCACATCGAATACGAGACCGAAAACCGTCACTACGCGCATATCGACATGCCGGGTCACGCTGACTACATCAAGAACATGATTACGGGTGCAGCTCAGATTGATGGAGCGATCCTCGTCGTGGCAGCAACCGATGGTCCGATGCCGCAGACTCGTGAGCATGTGTTGCTGGCCCGTCAGGTTGGTGTGCCGTACATCGTGGTGGCGTTGAACAAGTCCGACATGGTTGATGACGAAGAGCTCCTTGAGCTGGTTGAGCTTGAAGTTCGTGAATTGCTCGACGAGTACGAGTTCCCGGGCGATGATGCTCCGGTCGTGCACGTGTCGGCGCTCAAGGCGCTTGAGGGTGACGCTGATGCTCAGGAAAAGATCATGGAGCTCATGGCTGCTTGTGATGAGTCGATCCCGAACCCGGTCCGCGAACTCGATAAGCCGTTCTTGATGCCGATTGAGGACGTGTTCACGATCACTGGTCGTGGCACGGTTGTGACTGGCAAGGTTGAGCAGGGCATTGTCAACACCGGTGACGAGATTGAGATTGTTGGTTTGCGTGACACGCAGAAGACGACGTGTACTGGTGTCGAGATGTTCCGCAAGCTCCTCGATGAGGGTCAGGCTGGCGACAACATTGGTGCGTTGCTGCGTGGTATCAACAAAGAAGATGTTGAGCGTGGTCAGGTGCTGTGTCAGCCCGGTTCGATCACGCCGCACACTGATTTTGAGGGTCAGGTGTATGTGTTGACCAAGGATGAGGGTGGCCGTCATAAGCCGTTCTTCAACAATTATCGTCCGCAGTTCTTCTTCCGTACGACTGACGTGACGGGCACCATTGAGTTGCCGTCTGGTACGGAGATGGTGATGCCTGGTGACAACGTCGAGATGACGGTGCAGTTGGGTAAGCCGATTGCCATGGACGAAGGCCTCCGTTTCGCTATCCGTGAAGGTGGCCGCACTGTTGGTGCTGGCCGCGTCACCAAGATCATCAAGTGAGCTGATTGACCATGGCACAGAGCATCCGCATCCGTCTCAAGGCATTTGACCACGAGATCATCGACCAGTCGACGAAGAAGATCGTCGAAACGGTCACCCGTACCGACGCCACCGTTCGTGGCCCGATCCCGCTGCCGACCGACAAGCACCGCTACACGGTGATCAAGGGGCCGCACGTCGACAAGGACTCGCGAGAGCACTTCGAGATGCGCGTCCACAAGCGTCTCATCGACATCGTCGGCCCCAACGCCAAGACGATCGACAGCCTGCAGCGCATCGAGCTGCCGGCCGGCGTCGACATCGAAATCAAGATCCAGAACGGCTGACCCGTTACGTCTGGTGCCAAGCACCAGACGTCACGCAGCGAATGTGCATGAGGGCGGGCCTGCGGGTCCGCCCTCGTCGCGTCCGCACACGGCTGGGCGCGCACATGTCGCGGCCAGCAGTCCCTACGGTGGTACAGGTGATGAGGCGCTGTGGCATTCCCGCGTTGATGTTGACCGCAATCGTGGCCGCAGGGTGCGCTGGATCCGACGCGGCCGCTCCCGCCGACACCCTCGAGACCGAAACCGACGTCGACCTGGTCGAAGGTGCGTTCGAACGCAACGACGGGAGCAAATCCGACGGGACATCTTCGCCGCCGGGGTCGGACCCGGCCACGTCACTGCTGACCGAGACGGCCGGCGGCGACGCGACATCGACAACCGTGGGCGACGCCACCGCGGGTGGTTCGACAACCGAGGGCGAAACCACCGAAACCAACGGAGGCGACGCCGACTCAGGGCCGACCACCGGAGGATCGGGATCGACGGGAACCACCGACGGGGCGGTCGCCCCGAGCGTCGAACCAGGACAGGGCGTCATCGTCGTCGGGGGTGTGGAATATCTTTTCCCCACCGCAACGTGTGAGTTCGACGCAGAATCGGCACTGGTCGAAGGTGAAGGCATCTCGTCAGAGTTCGGTCAATTCACTGCGAGCATCTTTTACGAGCTGGAGGACTTTGACGCCGACGGGCAGGTGGACCTGACCCTCGACGTCTTCATCGACTTCGAACCGCCCGCTGACGGCAACATCGACGATCTGCCGGAGCTGTACGCCAGCAAGGTCGACACAGGGGACTTCGACAGCGGGACTGACATCAATGTCACCGTCGAAGGAACACGAATCTTCGGTGACGGTCTCATGACCGACTTCAACAGCGTCGTCTTCCCCATTGACGAAACAGGGCCAATGGCCTTCGACGCCCGGTGCAGCTGAGTTGTGAAACAGGTGTGAACCTCGGGGCCTGATCCAGTTCGCACCTGTTCTGACCGATAGACAACATGTATGGCGCCTGATTTGCCAACCGAACCTGTCTTCATGCTTCCTCCACCCGCGCCCGGCATCGCACCACTGCCACCTGCACCTCCAGCTACTCGTCGTCCGCGACGCGCCTTCTTGTTCGTCGCGCTTGTCGCAACGGTCGCCTGGATTGCTGGCCTGACCGGCGCGTTGCTCGGCGATCAGCTGTCCAACTGGCTCGACAAGCCGCCGAGCCGGGCATCGGACGAGCCGCTCACAATCGCCG
The DNA here is from genome assembly GCA_964199985.1 of Candidatus Ilumatobacter isfjordensis. Taxonomy (GTDB): domain Bacteria; phylum Actinomycetota; class Acidimicrobiia; order Acidimicrobiales; family Ilumatobacteraceae; genus Ilumatobacter_A; species Ilumatobacter_A isfjordensis. The sequence goes on from CAXMZV010000249.1 coordinate 2,742, forward strand.
AACCTCGTGACATCATCCAAACGCGCGTCAACGTCGCGGAAGTCGCTGACTACGTTGCGCCGAGCGTCGTCACGATCAGCGCCGATGTCGACGGCGGCACATCATTGGGAACCGGCGTCATCATCTCGTCAGATGGCGAGATCCTGACCAATGCGCACGTCGTCGAGGACGCCACGGAGATTCGGGTGCGCCTTGCTGGTGAAACCGAACCGCGTCGGGTTAGCTTGCTCGCCGCAGATCGTGGAAACGACCTCGCGTTGCTCCGGATGAGTGGCGATGGTTTCGAGGCCGCCACGTTTGCCGATCCGGGAAGCATCCGTCTCGGCGACGAGGTCGTGGCGATCGGCTTCGCGCTCGGTCTCGACGGTGAACCGTCGGTCACCCTCGGCATCGTGTCGGCACTCAACCGCAGCATCGGCCAGAGCGACGTCTTCCTCGATGGTCTCATCCAGACCGACGCGGCCATCTCCTCGGGAAACTCGGGTGGGCCGCTCGTCAATGCCGCGGGTGAAGTCGTCGGGATCAATACCGCCGTCGCCCGTGACACGTCAACGACGTCGGCGACCAATGTGAGCTTTGCGATCTCCGTGACCGAGGCGCTGCCGATTGTCGAGGCACTGCGTGCGCAGGCCGATGGGGCATTGCGTCAAGAGGCCTACTTCGGTGTCGGGCTCGGGGATCGTCGCGACGGGGGCCAAGGAGTCATCGTCACCGGCGTCGAGGCCGGCACACCAGCCGCGGCTGCTGGCGTCGTTGCCGGCGATCTGATCGTTGCCGTCGATGGGGCCACCACTGATGGTTCGGCCGGAGTCATCGCTGCGATCCGCGACCGCGAAGCCGGCGACACCATCGACATCACGATCGTCCGCGACGATGAGTCCATCGAGGTCACTGTCGAGTTGATCGAACGCCCGGACAACTGACCCCGCCGCGCAGGGGTCAATCCTGTCGGTGGACGCGTCGTACCCTCGGGAGATGACGACTGATCCGTTCCTCGGCGGCGCTCGCCCGTTCGGCCTGGGGTATTGGCCGCTTCCCGACGATGATCCAGGTGTTGCCGTGCAGCGCGAAGCGGTGCGTCTCGTGTCGCCAGACGGGGCGTTGGTGCGTGGCGTCTTGTGGACACCGCCGATCGGCACGCCGTGGAAGACCGCGGTGATTCTGAGTCATCCACGAGGCGACTTCAGCGTGCACTACGCCTGCCCGTTGCTCGCCGCTGCTGGCTACGCAGTGCTCGGGTTCGGCACGCGCTACATGAACAACGACACCGACTGTCTCCACGAAGCCTGCATCACCGACGTGCAAACAGCGCATGACGAGATGGTGCGCCGCGGCGCTGAGGCGGTTGTCCTCCTCGGCAACTCTGGAGGCGGTTCGCTGATGGCGATGGCCAATGCCGAACTCGGCATCGGCGACGGTTGGGTCGGCATGGCGGCGCACCCGGGGGAAGGCGTGTTCATGCTGCAGGTGATCGACCCGTCGGTCACCGACGAGGCCGACCCGTTCTCGACCGATCCAGAACTCGACATGTACCACCCTGACAACGGGTGGCGGCCGTGGCCCGAGCCGTGCACGTACGACCCGGCCTGGGTCGAGCGATATCGGGCGGCTCAGATCGAACGGGTGGCGCGCATCGATGCGGTCGCCAAAGAGTCGATCGATGCATCGATGGCCGTGATCCCGGAACTGATGACGACGGACAAGGGCACCGATCCGGCGGCATGGCGAGAGTTGCGACGACGGGCCGTGTTCACGAAGTACCTCACGATCTACCGCACGCTCGCCGACCCGGCGTATCTCGACCTGGCGATCGACCCCGATGACCGCGCGATGGGTTCGCTGTTCGCCTTCCCCGACCCGTTCGACGCGAACTACGGGCGCGGCGGCCTGGCGCGCACGATGACCGCGCGCGGGTGGTTGAGCACCTGGTCAGGTTTGTCGAGCGGTGCCAAGCTCGCCGACACGATGCCCCAAGTCACCGTGCCGACGCTGCTGATCCATCCCACCGCCGACACCGAGATTCGCGTCTGGCAGGCGAAGGAAATCGTCGACGCAGCCGGCGCCGACGACGTCACCTACATCGAGATGCCAGGGGCGCTGCACTACCTCGAGGGCGATCGCCCGGAAGCAATGCAACACGTCGCGGACTGGCTCGCCGCCCGTTTCCCCTAACCGACTGCGTTTCACCTCGGGCAAAAACGGATTGGGCCAGGTCAGATTCGGGGCGCGTGCACGCTGTGAGCGACGTGAACCCAGCGGGTGAAACCCCGACGTTTGAGCACGGTGTGTACCTCGATGTCGGTGTAGCCAGCAGCGGTCAGCCACGTCGAGATGTCGGCCGGTGCCACGAACACGCCGAGCGGTGCCTGTGTCGCCGATCGCTCCAGAATCGCCCGGATCTCGTGCTCGTCGCTGTCGATCGCGTGTCCATACGGAAGGTCGGTCACGATCGCGTCGGCAGGCTGCTCGTGTGTGCGTGAGTCAGCGAGCTCCACGCTGGCGTCATAGCCGAAGTGGGCGAGGTTCTCCCGCGTCATCCCCACCATGGCGGGCTTCCAGTCGACCCCGAATGCATCGAGTCCGAGCACAGCAGCTTCCAGCACGATCGAACCAGCGCCGCAGCAGGGGTCGAGGATCGAGGCCGCATCCGGGACGAGATTGACCAGTGCCCGAGAGAACCGCGAGTCGAGTGAGGACGAGGTCGTCCATGGCTTGTCGTCGTGGCGCCGGTACGAGCCATCTGCTTCTGTCTGCACCGCTCCGAAGGTGAAACCGTCTTCGCCGACGATGACGAGGAAGCGATGCAGCGGGTCCCGGAGGTCGGGTCCGAACGGGATGACGTCCGCGAGTGCCGTGGCGATCTCGATGGTCGTGGAAGAGCAACGGCTCGACGGATCATGGACATCGATACGGAACCGGTCGGCGTCCATGTCGGCATTCCAACGCTCCTGCACGTCGGCGACAAGCTGATCGAGCGTCGTCGCCCGAGCCAACACTTCGATGCCGCGGTGGACGAACGCAGCGCGGCTGATGCGCTCGATGGTGTCGCAGTTCGCCACGCCGTCGATATCGGGCGTACCGCCGGTGAGCCGCTGGCATTCGGCCGCGATCAAACCGTTCCGCGCCGCGCGGGCGGTCACGGCACACAGATCGCTGTGGTGCCCGCCGCCGTCGTCCATCTACACAGCATGGCGCGGTGCTGCCCGAGATCGGATCGGGCCGACGCAGACCTACCCTCTTGCCCGTGACTTCCACCGCCACCGCCGCCGACCTGCCTGACGCTGCTCCGCCGTCGGCCAGCCCTGCGCTCGCCGCCTGGCTTGCCGTCGTGCTCGTGGCTGGCACCTCAGCGGCGGTGCTCGTCCTCGAGATTCTCGCCAGTCGACTGCTCGCGCCGTACGTCGGCGTGAGCCTCGAGACGTACACCGGGATCATCGGCACGATCCTCGCCGGCATTGCCGTCGGTGCGTGGGCTGGTGGCGCACTTGCCGATCGCGTCGATCCGCGCCGGCTGCTTCCGGTTCTGCTGATGCTCGGCGGCGCGTTGGCGATCACCAACATTCCCGTCGTGCGTGTGATCGGGAGCGGTAGCTCAGGCGGCGGC
>CAXMZV010000250.1:0-6298 GCA_964199985.1 Candidatus Ilumatobacter isfjordensis
CGATGGCCGTTCAGGCGCGACCGCTCCTGTCACGCCATCAGCAGGTCGGCGACATGCAGGCCTTGCCTTTCAACTGCCTCGCACACCGCGCTGTCGGCGCTCGCGAGCACGGCTGCGCCAACGAGGAGCGCTGCCGCGAGATGGAGCGACACGGTCGTCGGAATCGTCCGAGTCCCCAAATTCTGGCGCGAGGCTGGGGTCGTCGCCCGGCTCGGTCCTTGCCGGTGTTCCGGTTCCGACCTCATCAGTGGAGATTTGTCGCCTCGGCGCTTCAGTTCGCCGCGCTGGATGTGAGCGCCAGGGTGGCATCGATGCCCGATCGGAGGCAATCGACGAGGAGCGAAGGGTCGGTGACCGCCCTGGCGTCGAGGTTGACGCCGAGATGCAGGACGCCGTCGTAGCTGAAAAGGGGTGATGTTGATCGCCGCGCCCGCCAGCGGTCCGAAGGCGAAGAACTCGACGACCCTCGCGTGACCGACCCAGACCGGGAACGGCGGCCCGGGGACATTGGAGGTCGTGATGTCGACTCCTTTCATCATCCCACCGACGATGGCGACCGAGGCCGCTGGCCCGAGCCGGCCGATCATCGCCGAGATGTCGCTCATGTGGGGCAGGGCGGGTTCGTCCCTCACAGCGCGCAAACGCTCCCGGGTGTCAGCCATCCGGTCGGCGGCGGGGAGCTCGCCGAGCGGCAACTCGATCCGGGCGGGCACGAACTGGTTGCTGGCGAGGCTTGCGTTGTCGCTGGTCCGCACACTGACCGGCATTGCCATCCGGATCTCGTCGCAGCCGGCGTCAAGCTGGCGGTGATAGCGATCGAGGCCGTCCAAGACGCTCGACACGAATGCGTCGTTGATCGTCCCGCCGACGGAGCGGGCCGCGGCCTTGAACTCGTCGAGCGGGACCGTCAGCGTCCTGAACGCCGGGGTCATCGAACGACTGGTCATCAGCGGGCTGAGCGGTCGGGGAGCGGGTTTGACGACGCTGGCCACCGACGAGGTGGTTCGAACCGCGCTACGCGCGACGCTGACCGGGTCGCGCAGGAAGTCGACTGCGGACCGCGCCGTCGCCTGGCCCAGACGCACACCGGTCCGTATCTCTTCGGACACGCGATGGGTCACCGAGCGACCGGCCGCCGGCATTCCAGACGTCGCGCTTGCGGGCACGGGCGGCTGGGCCTCGTCGGCGTCGGCATCGCCGTCGTCTGGGCCGAGCTCGACCATGTGTTGCAGCATGTTGACCATGCCCAATCCGTCGGCGATCGCGTGGTGCACGGTCATCACGAGCGCGGCTCGCCGGTCGGCGAGTTCCTCGACGACCTCAATGCCCCACAACGGTCGGTCCTTGTCGAACGATCGGCTCGCGAGGTGTTGCGCGTGGACGAGGACGTCGTCGATGTCCGGGTGCAGGCCGGGCAGGCGGACCCATCTGTAGTGGTACGAGGCCTCGAAATGCGGATCGTCCTCCCACCGGGGTGTCGTGATGCCGTTCGGGTCGTCGATCACGCGCTGGCGGATGCGCGGGAGCCGGCTGATCATTCGGTTAACGGCGGCGTCCATCTGCTCGCGCTCCGGCGTCTTGTCGAGCAACCAGACGCTGGTGACGGTCGACCGCAGCAGCGGGTCCCGTTCGATATGCCAGAGCAGCGCATCGCTGTCCGACATCCACTCGTCGTACTCGATGTCTGTCATCGCCGTTCCTCCGCAGTTGCCTGGCCCAGACAATCCTAGGCGCTGCGCTGAATGGCTCAGCCGGAAGCTGCCCGACGGTCGAAACGGACTTTCGGCCCGGGCGTCGCCATGGCTCGATGACGTACGATCGAAAAACCTTATGTCGCCGCGCAAGTACAAGATCGTTGTCAACGTCACGTTTCAGGGTGATGAGTGGGACTACGACGAGCGCGTCACGCTCGCTGGTCACCGCTTCCGCCTCGTCCGGGTCGGGACGGGCGGTGACGCCGAGGCCGTAGATGACCGCGTTCGGCACTGGTCCGAGGATGCAGACGCCATCGCCGTCAGCGGGGTCCGGGAGGCCCGCGCCGCTGGTCACTACGCCGGGGGAATCGAGGACCTGCAGCGGGTCAAGGAGACGACGTCGAGGGTTCCAGTCCGCGACGACTCCCTGCTCACCGATATCTTCCAGGAGTGGGCAGTCCGCCGCGTCGCGGCCGAGATGCCGGGCTACTTCGCCAACGCCCGGGTCGTCGTCGTCGGCAAGACGACGGCGGAGCGCACCATTGCCGTGCTCCGCGAGTTCACCGACAACATTGTTTTCGACGAGGCCGGTCACGACATCGAGCTACCCGGCAAGGTCAAGACCAATCCGGTGACGGCGACGGCCGCCGGGATCGGCGAGTTCGCGTGGCGGCACGTCCCCGACATCGTCAAGGACCAGGTCGAGGGGCCCGTCGGCTGGTTCAGTGACAAGGTCGCCCACTTCGCAGCGAAAGACGCCGATGTCATCATCGGCTCGTTCTCCGAGCTCATGCGCTTCGGCCTGCCCGACCTCGCCGGCAAGGCCGTCATCACCAGCACGGTCTCCGAGGAACGGCTCGCCACATTGAGCGATCTCGGTGCCGACCTCGTCGTCGACGTGACCCCGCAACCCTTCGACTTCATGGTCGTCCCTGCGATGTATGAGGCGATGGTCGCCGCAACCCTGCCCGCCAATGCCGAGCTCACGACCGACGACCTCGCCCAGTTCATCCAGGATGCCGAGCTCGAACCCCGGCTGATGTGGCCCAGTGGCCACCGTCGTAAGAGCCGCTTCGCGTTCGTCATCCATCCACTGTCAACCGAGTACTTCAAGAACGTCGAGCCGCTCGGGCTCCTCACGAACATCCCCGGAATGACCCAGGTGGTCGAGAAGACCGTCGCCTACATCCCGCCGTTCGTCTACAGCCATGTCACGGGCATCGTCTCGGACACCGGCGACGAGGCCGAGGGCTGGCTCATCACGGTGGGCGGGACCCCGAAGGAGATGCTGGCCCACCCGCCCGAGTTCACCTACTCGCGCTTGCTCGAAGCCGCGGATCTGTCCCGGCGCCTTGGCGCCCAGATCATGGGGCTGGGCGCGTTCACCAAGGTCGTCGGCGACGCCGGCGTCACCGTCGCGAAGCAGGCGACGCTGCCGGTGACAACCGGCAACAGCTACAGCGCCTCTGGCGCGTTGTGGGCAGCCTCTGAAGCGGTGCGCCGGCTCGGCATCGCCGACGTCGACGACGACGGTGTCATCCACGGCAAGACCATGGTCGTCGGTGCCTCCGGGGCGATTGGGTCGGCCTGCGCCCGCCTCCTCGCGCTCGCCTCCGACGAACTGTTCCTCGTCTCACCCGAGACCGCCAAGCTGCTCCAGCTCAAGGAGGACATCGAACGGGACAACCCGCGAGCCACCGTGCACGTCGCGACGAGTCCCTCGGACGCCTTACCGGAGGTGGACCTGATCGTCACGGCAACCTCGGCGGCCGGGCACAAGGTGCTGGACATCATGCGCGTCAAGCCGGGCTGCATCATCACCGACGTCGCCCGCCCGCTGGACATGTCAGCCGAGGACGTTGCCAAGCGCCCTGACATTCTGGTCATCGAGTCCGGGGAGGTCGAGCTGCCCGGCGAGGTTCGGATGAAGGACATTGGCCTGCCTGACGGTGTCGTCTTCGCCTGCCTCGCCGAGACGATCGTGCTCGCCCTTGAGGGTCGCTACGAGAACTTCACCGTCGGCCGGAACCTCAGCTGGCCCAAGGTCAAAGAGATCTACCGGCTCGGAATCAAGCACGGCATGAAGTTGGCGACGATCTCCGGGATCAACGGGCCGTACACCGAGGAGGACTTCGAGCGGGTCAGAGCGGCCGCGCTCGCCGCTCGGGCGGAATCGAAGGAGAACTCATGAAGTCGGTCGAAGGCAAGAACGTCCTCATTACCGGTGCGGCGAAGGGGATGGGTCGACTGTTTGCCGAGCGTGCCATCGCTGAGGGGGCGTCGGCGGTCGTACTCTGGGATGTCGACGAGTCCGCCCTCAACGACACGCTGGCCGAGCTTGCCGGCGGGCATTGCGAGGTCAGTGGCTACATCGTCGACGTGAGTGATGCCGCTGCGGTCGTCGACACTGCTGCCGCCGTCCTCGAAGATCTCGGCCGGATCGACGTCCTCGTCAACAACGCCGGCGTCGTGCGGGGCAACCAGTACTTCTGGGAGACGGACCTCGATCGCGACACCAAGTTCACGATGGACGTCAACACGCTGGCCCCGATGTACGTCGCCCACGAGTTCCTCCCGGCAATGATCGCAGCGTCGGGCGACTGTCGGATGGTCAACTTGGCCTCGGCCGCGGGCTTCACCCCCAACCCGCGGATGGCGGTGTACGCCGCCTCGAAGTGGGCGGTCATCGGGTGGTCGGACTCAGTCCGCCTCGAGCTCAAGCAGGCCCACTTCGACCACGTCAAGGTGACCACGGTGTGCCCGTACTACGTGCGCACGGGCATGTTCGATGGTGCGAAGTCAGCGCCACTGCTGCCGATCCTCGACCCCGCCGAGGTCGTCGAGGAGGCGTGGACGGCGATGCTCGCCGGGAAACCGTTCGTCGTCCTGCCCAAAACCGTGATGCTCAGCGAGATGCTCAAAGGTGTTGTGCCCACCGGCGTTCGCGACTTCATCGCCGAGCACGTCATCGGCGTCTACCACACGATGGATGACTTCACCGGCCGGGACGAGCCCGCCACCTAGTGCCCTGTGAGGCAACGGATCGTCGGGTCATGGGGGTGCCCCGACTTGGCGATCTGCATGGTGACGGAATAGGCGAGTGCTGCGACCGCTCAGCGAGCAGGCCACTGATCGCAGGTGGCGTGGTACTCACCGCGTGGACCGAACTTCTCCCACTCTTCACGGGTGAGGTTGCGCCCGGCGGCGAGGCAGGCGAGCTCTGGCCACTCGTCGAGGTCGATGTTCCAGATCACCGTTGCACCGTCGACGACCGTGGCGAGTTGGTTGGTGTCCGTCGCCAGCGTGGCGGCCCACGCGGCTCGGTCGTGCGGGAAGGGCTCACCGATGGGTTCGAGCGTCGTGGGGTTCCAGAGCTGGGCACCGGCCAGACCGGCGGTCTTGAGGTACCGACCGTCGGTGGTGATCTCGAGCACGCGACCGAGACTGGGGCGGTCGACGCCCACAACCGGGCCGAGCACCACCGAACGCAGATCGTTCGCATCGCGAAGTTCGAGCCCCCGCGATGAGAGCGTGATCGCATGGATGCCATCCGGGTGGAAGGCAAGATGGGTGAAGCCGAGCGATGGGTCGAGCAGCTCGAGGAGGTTCCAGGTCGCGGTGTCGTAGACGGCGACATACTCGCTCTCGGTCGGGTAGACGAGACGCTGGCCATCCGTCGAAAACTTCGGTGGATTCGATTGGCTGGTGCCTGGCGGCGCCGCGTCCCCCACGTCGGTCAGGCGATGGAGCCGCCGACCCGATTCCACGTCGTACACGTCGAGAATTCCCTGGCCTTGTGCCCAAGGGTGCAGGAATTGTTTCCGGTCGGGAGTGAAGGCCGGAATCGTCATTTCGGAGGTCGGGATCTCCACTCTGATCAGCGGTTGGAACCAGGCCGAGACCTCGTTCCAGTGGTCGAACCGGATGGCGTGTGGGGCCTGTTCGAAGATGATGGTGTCGTTGTCGAACTGCCGGGCGCCCTTCCCCGGGTCGGTCCGCGTCACGAGCGTCAGATCGCCTTGGGTGAGGGTCCAGATCGACGTGGGGACAGCGTCGATGATGTCCCCACCCTGGACGACGGTACGACCGTCGGTCGAGATCGCGTTGATTTGGGTGTAGCTGGCATCAGCGGGCACAACGGCATCGACGAACAGGCCGGCACCGTTCTGCGCCCAGAATGTGAGTCCATTGTTGGTGGCGAATACTGCAGACCCGCCGTCGGGGGAGACCGCGCCGCCGGGTGTCGTGGTGCCGGTCTCGTACGACCTCCCAACTGGTATGTCCCCCTGCTTGTCGATGTTTACCACCCGGCCGCCACCAACGAGTTGGAGGTACGGCCCGGCTGACGTCAACCGAGAGCCGCTGCTGACGCCGCTCGGGATCACCCTGTGCTCGCCGACCGGCTCGCCCGACGGCGGGTCGAAGGACTGGAACAGCGTGCTCACCCTGGGAGGAAAGTAAATTCCCTCGGAGCCGATGCCGGCGATGTGCAGAACCCCATCCGCGTAGAGCACCAGCTCAGCGAACAGCTCCGTCACAAGCAGCTGGCCGATGTTGGTGTCCGCGGCGAGGTCCCATTGCCGGGCGACGACGCCGACCCCCCA
>CAXMZV010000251.1:0-6259 GCA_964199985.1 Candidatus Ilumatobacter isfjordensis
CGAGGAGTACACGGTCACCATTCTCAGCGGTGTGCCGGATGGCTTCTCGCAGACCTTCGACGCCGACGGCGTCGGTGAGACCGACGAGACTTCGATGGTCGCGCTGACCGACGCTGACCTCCTGCAGGACTTCGGCTACAACGGTACCGGCTCGATCGGCGACACGATCTGGTTCGACACCGACGCCAGCGGCGGCGGTGCCCCGGACGGCGCCGAGTTCGGCCTCGAAGGTGTCACGGTCAGCCTCACGTGGCTCGACCCCGACGGCGACCCTGCCACTGCCGACGACATCGTGCTCACCACGGTGACCAATGCGAATGGCAACTACTCCTTCGACAACCTCCCGAACGGCGACTTCATCGTCGACGTCGACGAGACGACGCTTCCAGCCGGTCTCACCGAGACCTACGACCTGAACGGCGAACTCGACGGCCAGGGCACGACCGCGGTCACCCTGACCGACGCGGTGAACGTCGTCGGCGACGTCGACTTCGGTTACAACGGTGCCGGCTCGATCGGTGACACGATCTGGTTCGACCGCAATGGCAACGGCGTGTTCGACGCCACCGAGTACCCGCTCAGTGGCATCGGCGTCACGTTGACCTGGAACAGCTCGCAGGGCGTCGAAACCTTCACGACGACCACCGGGCCTGACGGCACCTACAACTTCCCCAACCTCGCCCCCGGCGACTACACCGTCGCGGTGATGGTTGCAGACCTCCCGCCGGGCATGCTCCCGACCTTCGACGCCGACCAGAATGCGGACGGGTTGAATTCCACGAGTTCGCTCACACTGGCCGACGGTGAGGACAACGAAGATCAGGACTTCGGCTACAACGGCCAGGGCCAGATCGGCGACACGATTTATCTCGACCTCGACGGCAACGGCATGCAGGATCCCGACGAACCGGGTGTGGCCAACCAGACCGTGATGCTTGGCTGGGACAGCCCGGATGGCCGGGTGACCTTCACCATCACGACCGACGACAACGGTGAGTACCTGTTCGACGGTCTGCCCGCCGGTGACTACGACATCACCGTGGTCAACGGTGTGGTCAACGACGCCGCCAACACCGGCGACCCGACGGCCCCCGGCCCCGGCGACTCGACCAACACACTGACCCTGACTCCGGGTGAAGTGAACCTCGGCCAGGACTTCGGCTACCAGGGTGAGAACACCATCGGCGACCGGATCTGGTTCGACGTCAACGGCGACGGTGTCGATGATGCGGGTGAGCCTGGTCTCGCCGGTGTCGAAGTGACCGTGGTCTGGTTCGGCCCGGACAACACACCGGGTACCGACGACGACGTGACGCTGCCGGCGCAGCTGACCGATGCCGACGGCATGTACAGCTCCGCCGGTCTGCCTGACGGCAACTTCTCAGTCACGGTGACCGACGGTCTGCCCGCAGCCCTCGACACCAACACCTACGACGGCGACGACATGGCCGTCGACCCCGACGGGACGTCCATCGTGAGCGGTCTCGGCGTCGGCATCGCCGGCCCGGCCGAGAACCTCGACCAGGACTTCGGCTACGCCGGCACCGGTCAGATTGGCGACACGATCTGGCTCGACCTCGACGGTGATGGCATCCAAGACCCGGACGAGCCCGGCATCCCCGGCGTCGAAGTGACGCTGACAGGATCAGGCTTCGACGGGATCCTCGGCAACGGTGACGATGTCGTCTACCCGACGCAGACCACGGGCCCCGATGGCACGTACCTGTTCGAGAACCTCCCCGCAGGTGACTTCCAGGTCGTCGTGGTCAACCCGGTGACGGGCCTGACGTTGTCGACTGATCCGGAGGGGCCGCTGGATGGCACCTCGTTGGTCAACCTCGATCCGGGTGGGGTCGATCTTGATCAGGACTTCGCCTACGTCGGCGACGCCAGCATCGGTGACACCGTGTTCCTCGATGTCGACAACAATGGGGTGCAGGACACCAATGAGCCAGGCCTTGCCGGTGTCACCGTCACGGTGACGTCGGGTGGTGTCGATGGCATCATCGGCACGCCTGACGACATTATCGTGACGGTCGACACCAATGAAAACGGCGTCTACCTCGTCGACCGGCTGCCGGCCGGCCCGACGACCGTGTCGTACGACGTGGCCGATCTTGGTCCGGGCCTCGTGCCCGGCACCGACCTCGACGACGGTGACGCCACGACGGCCACCGTCACGTTGACGTCTGGTGAGGATCGGCGAGACGTCGACTTCGCGGTTGTTGGCGATGCCACGATCAGCGGCGTCGTCTACCAGGACACCGACGGCAATGGCGTGCAGGATGCTGGCGAGCCGGGAATTGACGGCGTCACGATCGACGTCACCTTCGATGGTCCTGATGGGCCGGTGGTGCTGACGACGGTGACTGAGCCCGACGGCTCCTGGTCGCTGCCGACGGTGCCGCCCGGTGACTACGTGACGACGGTGATCGAGTCATCGGTCCCCGACGGCTTGGTGCCGAGCACGCCGATCGATGTCGGCGCGGTCGTGCCGGCCGGCGGTGAAGGACGGACGAACAACGGCTTCGTGCCGACCGGTTCGATCGGCGACACCGTCTACAACGACACCAACGGCAACGGCGTGCAAGATCCCGGCGAACCGGGTGTTGTTGGCGTCACGATCACGGTGACGGACGGCGACGGTGACGTGACGACGGTGGTGACCGGGCCTGACGGCGTGTATGTCGCCGACGACCTGCCGCCGGGCGACTACGTGGTGCGGGTCGACCCCGCCACGCTGCCGCCAGGAATTGTCATCACGGTTGACCCGGACGGGACCCCGAATGGCCAGACCGACGTCACCGTCGGCCCCGGCCAGGATGTCACCAACATCGACTTCGGGGTGCGCCTCCCCCCGAACCTTCCCGTCACCGGTTCGACCGTCGTGTTGACGTTGTTGATCGCTGCGCTCCTGCTCGTCGCAGGATGGTGGCTGTTCGGCGCAACACGGCGCCGTCGAATTATGTGATGGCGACGAACGCCAGCATTGACAGCACCCCGGCCCGAGCCGACCAGGCAGCGGTGCGGATCCAGTTGGTCGACACCAGTCGAGCGTGCAGCCGCGCATCGAAGCGTTCGGACATCTGGCCGTGGAGTGGTGCGGACAAGAAGGCCGTCACTCCGTAGGCAATCCCCATCAGACCAAGTGCAATGAGGGGGAGTAGTCGGCTGGTGTCAGCTGGCGGTGACGCAACGAGCCAGAGTCCGGTGATGCCCTCGGCCAGCATGAGCGGACCGACGACAAAACTAATCGTCGTGGTGTGGCGTTGCGCAAAACGAGCCCAACCGCTGTTGTCCTCGCCCTGTTCGATGCTGTCGAAGATCGGGTAGTGCACGAGCTGGATCACCCAGATCAGCCCGGTCATCGCCCACGTCGAGCCGAGGGCAACGAGCAGCACGACGGCGTCAATTGACTCCACGTCGAGATGGTGGCTGGTCAATCAGGTCAGCGCGCTATCGAGCGCAGCTTCGCGGGGCGATTCAGCCGATGACGCTGTCGCCGTCGAAGTCGGTGTCGAAGCACTTCTCGATGCGCGACAGCAAGTCGGCTGGCATCTCGTTTTCCTGACACTTCTGGTGGATGACCTGTTTCAACTCGGCGTGGAAGTCGAACGCGCTCAGGCAGTCGGGGCAACTGTCGAGGTGATGGTGAATCGCCTCCCGCGCGCCGTCGGACAGCTCCGCGTCGAGGAACAGGTCGAGTTCCTTGAGCGTTTGATTGCAATCGGGTGTGTCACATGCGTCCATCAGTTGGTCTCCTGCCCTGCTGCGTCTGCCGGTTCGGGTTCGGCCAGTCCACGTTCGAGGGCATATGTGTGCAACGCCTTCTGCATCGCCTTTCTTCCCCGATGGAGGCGCGACATCACGGTGCCGATCGGAATGTCGAGCATCTCGGCAATCTCTTTGTACGCAAAACCCTCGACGTCGGCAAGGATCACGGGCAGCCGGAAGTTGTCGGGCAGCCCTTCGAGGGCCTGCTTGACCTCGGCGTCGGGGAGCATCTCCATCAACGATTCTTCGGCAGACCGACCGATCGATGCGTCTTCGAACGTGCCGAGCCGCTTGTAGAGGTAGAGGTCTTCGATGTCTCCGAGATCGGACTCGTCCGGGCGGCGCTGCTTGGCCCGGTACTTGTTGATGTAGGTGTTGGTCAGGATGCGGAATAGCCACGCCCGGAGGTTGGTGCCCTCGGTGAACGTGTGGAAGCTGCGAAACCCTTTGAGGTAGGTCTCCTGGACCAAGTCCTCGGCGTCGGCCTTGTTGCGCGTCATGCGCATTGCAGCGGAATACAGCTGAGGAGCGAACTCCATTGCTTGTTCTGCAAATACTGCCTGGTCAGCCATCGGGGCGGACCTTACCGGATGGTGGAGAATGCGCTCAGCCGCAACTCAGCATCTCAGGCTGGGGAGTCGAGCTCGACGTCGAGTTCGATCACAACGTCATCGATTGCGGTCGTGAGCCGTTCGAGCAGGTCGGCGAGCATCGCACGTTCGTCGGCGTCGAAGGACCCGATGATGCGCTGGAGGGCGATGGCGCGCCGCTTGGCCACTGCAGCGTGACGGCGACGGCCCTCACGTGTGACCTTGACCATCACCACGCGGCCGTCCTCCGCGGACGGGTATCGCTCGGCGAGTCCGTCTTTGACAATGCGCTGCACGGCGCGTGTGGCGGTCGACGGTTCGATTCGCAGCCGCCCGGCCAGGCCCTTCATGGTGCGATCGCGCCGCATCAGGAGGTCGAGTGCGTCCATCTGGCCTTGCTCGAGCGGCTGATCGCGTCCGAAGAAGTAGTCGCGGAGTCGTGCCGATCCCGCACCGCGACGGAGTTCGATCCAGGCCGTGCCGATGCGTCGCGTGTGGTCGAGATCAACAGGATTGTTGAAATCGAAGCTCGGAGCGTCGGCAGACACGGTCATCACCAATCGACCGTAGTGGTTCACCCTTCCCGTCGACGTGACGGAGGGCACGTTGATGGTTCGTGCCGGTCAACCCGTCATGGGACAATGAGGGGCGTGTCCGACGCTCCCGCTGCAGGTGACCCTGAGAACCCCACTGCGATCGAGGCGCTCCACGCGCTGGCCACGTCGGAAACGTCGATCACCGAATCGCTCCGCCACCGCGAGGTGTACACGTCGCGTGGATTGCTGAGTGTGTTGTGGCACGAGCCAGCTGAGACCAAACCCGCCGCGCTCGTCATGTGCGGTGGGGCCATGGGCGGACTGCTCGGACCTGGGCACGGCCTGTACCAACGACTGGGCGACGAGTGGTCCGAGCGAGGTGTCCGGGTCCTGCGCATCAGCTACCGCGAGCCGAACAACCTGGATCTGTGTGCCCACGACTTGGCCTGTGGTGTGGAGTGGGCACGCGATGCGGGCGCCGAGCGAGTGGTCGTGATGGGCCACAGTTTCGGGGGCGCCGTAGCGATCCGTGCGGCGGTCGTGATGACGGCGTCGGTTGCCGGCGTGGTCACGTTCGCCACGCAATCCGCTGGATGTGAAGTCGCCGGGGCACTCGGTGGACGGCCGTTGCTGCTGTTCCACGGTGACCGCGACGAAATCCTTCCCGCCGAGGCGAGCCTGATGGTGCAGGCGATCGCCGGCCACGGCGATGTGGAGATGTTGCCGGGCGACGGCCACCTGCTCGCCAAGAGTGACGACGTCATTACCGAGCGGCTCGAGGAATGGCTCCCCGAGGTGCTCGGCATCTGACCATCCAGCCAGCCCGGCCCGATTAGCCGGACGTCAGCTCACGTTTCGGGTGTGTCACACTCGGCGAATGCTGACGCTGGCGCTCGACGTCGACGGTGTGCTGCTCGACCCTGACCGCGGTGGGGACGGAGACTGGGCCAACGAACTGACGCGACGTTTCGGGATCGAACGCACTCAGCTGCGCGAGGCGTTCTTCATGCGGGGATGGGATGACGTCGTGACGGGCCGTCTCGCGATCGAGCCGACGCTGGCTGCGGCGTTGGCCTCGATCGGCACCGATCTCGATGTGGAGTCGGTGTTGAACTGTTGGTTTGAGGCCGACTTCGCACCCTTCGAATCGGCCATCGATCTGGCGTGCCGTGTCGCGGCCGCCGGTGTGCGCGTCGTACTGGCGACGAATCAGGAGCACCGACGCGCCGCGTTCTTGCGCGAGCGACTCGGCGCGCGGATTCCACTCGCCGACGTGATCTACTCCGCTGACATGGGGTGCGCGAAGTACGACCCCAGCTTCTTTGCCCGCGCTTCGGAACGGTTGGGTGTGGGCGAGCA
>CAXMZV010000252.1:0-6255 GCA_964199985.1 Candidatus Ilumatobacter isfjordensis
CTTCTACGCGCCCGCAGCCTTGGCCGACCTGCACCGCAGGCTGCTGTCCGAGTTCGAATTGGCCCCCAACGCGGAGGTCGCCCTCGAGGTCGATCCACGAGTCACCACCGAAGAACACCTGGCAACACTGCGCGAATTGGGCTTCAACCGGATCTCGATGGGAGTTCAGGACACCGACGAGCGGGTGCAGGATCTGATCGGCCGGCACCAAACCTGGGAACAGACCGCGAGCCTCCACGAGCATGCCCGCCGCCTGGGCTACGAGTCGGTCAACATCGATCTCATCTACGGGTTGCCTGGCCAGGACGAAGGATCGTTCGCTCGGTCGCTCGACCTCGTGCTCCGGTTGCGGCCCGACCGCCTGGCGGTCTACTCGTTCGCTCTCGTGCCCTGGATGCGTCCCCACCAGAAGCGGATCGACGCCACCCTGCTCCCCGGCCGCGATACGAAGTTCGGGTTGCTGTCGCTTGCGATCGATCGCCTCACAGAAGCCGGGTACGACCAGATCGGCATGGACCATTTCGCCCTCCCGGACGACGAACTCGCTGTTGCCCACGCCGATCGAACGCTGTCACGCAACTTCATGGGGTACACCACAAAACGGGGTACCGAGATTGTCGGCCTGGGAAGCTCGGCAATCAGCGATGTCGCCGGCGCCTACTCCCAGAACCATCGCCGACTCGCCTCGTACTACGACTCGGTGGATGCCGGCCGACTCCCGACCGAGCGGGGCATCGCGCTGGATGGTGAGGATCGCCTCCGACGTTTCGTGATCACGGAGTTGATGTGCAACGGTCGACTCAGGGCGACCGAGGTCGCCGAACGGTTCGGCGTGGACGTGGCAGAACACTTCGCCACCGAGCTGGCCGAGTTGCAGGCCCCGGGCGGCCAGGTCGAAGCCGGTCTGGTCCGCGTCTCGGGCGCTGACATCGAAGCGACGCCGATGGGGCGGCCGTTCATCCGCAACGTCGCCATGGTTTTCGATGCCCGCCTCGGGGCTGCCCGCGGCGAGCAGGTGTTCTCGCGGACGGTCTGAGGTGACACGCACGGGGGTCGTCGTTGCCCAACTCGGGGGGGCCGAACGGCTCGACGACGTCCAACCCTTCATTCGCGCCATCTTCGACGACCCGCGCCTCGTGCCGCTTCCCGGAGGCCCGCGCACACGGTCGATCATCAGCGGGTTGGTCGCCCGAGTGCGTGCGCCTCGAGCCCGGTCTCACTACGCGATGATCGGTGGCGGCTCTCCAATCATCGCCACCACCCAACGGCAGGCGGACGCGCTGAGCACCGAGCTCAGTGCCCGCGGCCACGACGTCGTCGTGGCCGTCGCTCATCGTTTCAGCCAGCCGGACACCGCCGCGGCCGCCAGCGCGATGCTCGCGGCCGACGTCGATCGTGTCGTCCTGATGCCACTGTTTCCCCAGTACTCCGGGTCGACGACCGGCTCCTCCGAGGCAGAGCTGCGGCGCGTGCTGGACGATCGGGCAGCCGACATCGAGCTACGTGTCATCCGATCGTGGTGCGACCACCCCAGCTATCTCGACGCCCAGACGCACCTCGTCGATGAGATGCTCACCGATCTGTCCGATGAGCAACTCGGCCAGGGGCTGGTGGTGTTCTCCGCCCACGGCCTGCCGCAACGAATCGTCGATCGCGGCGACCCGTATCTCGAAGAGACCGAGGCCACCGTGGCAGGTGTGATCGAACGACTGGGGCGGCCGATCGATCATGTGATTGCGTATCAGTCGAAGGCGGGTCCGGTGAAGTGGGTCGGACCCGATGTCCGAGACGTGGTTGCTGACGCTGCCGCCGAGGGGCGAGCATGGCTCGGCGTCGTGCCGATCTCGTTCGTGTCCGAGCACGTCGAGACCCTCCACGAGCTCGACATCCAGCTCAGACAACATGCTGAAGATGCGGGCATGGCCGACTTCCGTCGTAGCAGATGTCTGGACGTCGACCCGGTGGTCGGGCCAATGCTGGCCGACATCGTCGAGGAGTATCTATGAGTGAACGCACGGATGTCATCGTCGTCGGAGGCGGGCTCGGTGGACTGCTCGTCGCCTGCGAAGTCAAGCGGCTCGGAGGTAGCCCGCTGGTGCTCGAGGCGGGCCCCTACGCAGGGGGAGTGGCAGCCACGATCCACGAGGACGGGTACTTGCTCGAGCCCGCGGCCGGGTCGTTCCTGCAGCCACACCCGCAACTGACACCGATTCTCGAATCGGCCGGGGCCACCGTCGTCCCCGCCAACGATGCTGCTCATCGTCGGTACGTGTTCAACCGTGGCAGGTTGTTCGAACTCGCCGGTCCGGCGTCGCTCGCCACAGGATTGGTCTCCGTCCGCGGGAAGCTGCGAATGCTGGGCGAGCCCGTGATGCGGCCACCTGCCGAAGATTCCGATGAGACGCTGCGCAGCTTTTTCGAACGTCGCTTTGGTCCGGAGGTCGGCCTGCTCGGCGCCACCTTGATGGCGCACGGGGTGTTCGCAGGCGACCCCGACCGCCTCTCGGCGCGAGCGGCGTTCCCCGCCTTCGTCGAGTTGGAGGATGCAGCGGGAAGCCTCGTGCGTGGCGGGCTGGCCAGAATGCGATCGCGACCGAAGGGTGCGCCCCGGCCGAAGGTGCATGTTGCGCCGAACGGCATGGCCGGTCTCGCCGCCGAACTCGCCGCCCACCTGGGCGAT
This sequence comes from Candidatus Ilumatobacter isfjordensis, assembly GCA_964199985.1. GTDB lineage: Bacteria > Actinomycetota > Acidimicrobiia > Acidimicrobiales > Ilumatobacteraceae > Ilumatobacter_A > Ilumatobacter_A isfjordensis. Next base: position 2,681 of record CAXMZV010000252.1, read on the forward strand.
CGATTCAGGCCGGGCTGGCCGGTCGACGCCGTCCGGCCCGATGGCCACGGGTGGCTCGTGAGCGGTCCCACCGATGAGCCGGCACCGGCGGTCGTGGTGGCCCTCGCGCCGGCAGCCGCGACCGCAGTCACACCCGAGCCGGTGTCCGTCGTGCTGGGCGAGGCACGAGCGGCTCCCGTCGCCGTCGTCGGACTCGGGGGACGTTCGGCCGATCTGCCGCTCCCGGCCGGTTTCGGCGCACTCATCGGCCCGCACACGGACGTTCGGGCGCTCGGCCTGCTGTTCGAATCGTCGTACGCGCCCGGCCGCGCTCCAGCGCGCCACCGTCTCCTCAAGGGCATCTACGGAGGCGCTGCCGATCCGTCGGTCATGGCGCTCACCGACGAGCAACTGATCGAACTGGCCGTGGCCGAAACGGGCCGCGTACTCGGAGTCGTGCCCCAACCCTCGTGGACCCGGGTGGTGAGACACCAGCAGGGAATCCCGCAGTACGACGTCGGACACCTGGCATGGATCGACCGGCTCGACGCGGTCACCGCCGCCCTGCCGGGTCTCCACCTCGCGGGGTGGGGCTACCGCGGTATCGGCATCTCGTCACTCGCCAAGCATGCGTCCGAACTCGCGGAGACACTGCTCAGAGGTGCAAACCGACATCGTCGCGAGCTGGGCATGACAACATGAGCAGACACAGCCTCGAAGGAGAGTGAAACGTGACTGCTGAGGTCCTGGAAATCCAACAGCGCGGCGACGGGGTCGTCGTGGCAACCCTCAATCGACCGGACAAACGAAACGCCCTCAACGAGGAACTCCGTCAGGCGATCATCGACACGCTGGAGATGCTCGGAGCGGAAGATGATGCGAGGGTGGTCGTGATCTGCGGTGCCGGGAGCACGTTCTGCGCGGGATTCGACCTCGACGAGCTGAAGGCCGCCGATGACAGCGCTCAGGTCTTCGCGCACGCCACCGCCTACCACCATGCGGTACACACCTTCACCAAGCCTCTCGTTGCCGCGATCGGGGGAGCCGCAGTGGCAGGCGGGATGGACCTCGCCCTCATGTGCGACCTGCGGGTCGGCGCGTCTGACGCGAGATTCGGTCAGCCCCAGGTGAAGATGGGCGTTCCCGCGGCGTTCGAACTTGTCAAGACCGTGGTGCCCGAACCCACGGCACGTGAGCTGTGTTTGACCGGTCGAGTCATCGACGCGGCCGAAGCCCTCGACATCGGCCTGCTTCACCGCATGGTTGAACCCGGTCGCGTGCTCGACGAGGCCGTGGCACTGGCCGGAGAGATCGCGGGCGTGGCCGCCGCCACCGCGATGAAACAGGCGTTCGTCTTCGCCCAACCGGTGCTGTTCGCCGACGAAGGGTTTGGCTCATGAAAGTGCGCGCCGCAGTGCTCCATCGTCTCGGAGGCGAGTTGGAGATCGTCGATGCCGAACTGAAAGAACCCGGGCAGGGCGAGATCCGGGTCCGAGTCGACGCGTGCGGGATCTGTCGTAGTGACCTCCACGTCGCCCAGACCGGCGAGTCGATCCAGTCCCCGCGGTGCTCGGCCACGAAGGCGCCGGTGTGATCGAAGAGGTAGGTCCCGGTACCGCCCTCCGACGACAACGACATCTTCATCGTCGACGACCAGTAAAACGAGCACGACCACGGTGCCGGACTCAACGACCAGTTCGACATCGAGCACTTCCACGACGACCATGACCGTCGCGGACGGGTGATCGGAACGCGCACCTCCGAAGCGATGTGACACCGGTGTCCGAGGAGTACGTATGATCGGGTGTGACCAGATAGGTGAAGTCATGGGTGTGGAACGATCCGAGTTGGAGACCGAAGTACGAGCGCTGGTCGAGCGCGTCCTCGTCGGCGTGCTCGATGGACCGGCGCTCGGTAGCGATTCGAACGCTCAGACCCCGGCACAGATCCACGAGGGCAAGTGCATCGCGATCGGCGCTGACCATGGTGGGTTCGATCTCAAGCAGGCCTTGAAGGCCAAACTCGTCGAGGCAGGCTGGGCGGTCGACGATCGTGGCACCCACAGCACCGAGGCCTGCGACTACCCCGATTTCGCTCATGCCGTTGCCAGACGTGTAGGGACAGGCAAGTGCACGGTCGGGATCATGGTCGACGGCGCTGGTATCGGCTCCGCGATGGTTGCCAACAAGATTCCGGGCGTCCGTGCGGCGGCCTGCTACGACCTGTCGACGGCCAGGAACAGCCGGGAACACAACCGAGCCAACGTCCTCACACTCGGGGCTGGTCTCACCGGCCCAGCACTGGCCTGGCAGATCGTGCAAGAATGGCTTGCCACACCCTGGGGCGGCGATCGTCATGCGCGACGCGTCGCACTCATCCGAGAGGTCGAGGACATGTACATCAGGACGGATGCATGACTGATCAACCGTTGGACCGCGAACTGCTGATCGACCTCATCACGAAGGAGGTTCTCAGCACGCTCGCGGGCCAACTCGACCACTGCGATACGCCCGAGGGTGTCCGCCACGTTGTGGTCAACGGAGCTGACCGGGTGGCGTTCCACGGCGACGCTTCGCTGGTCCCTGTCGACTTGGCGAAGTACATCGACCACACGGCGCTGAAGCCGGAAACCACGGCTGACGACATCGACCAACTGTGTCACGAAGCTGATCAGTACGAGTTCGCCTCGGTGTGTGTGAACCCCGCATGGGTGAAGCGGGCTGCCACCCACCTTCGAGGCACCGATGTGAAGGTCTGCTCGGTCATCGGGTTCCCGCTCGGCGCAACGACCGCAGAGATCAAGGCCATGGAAGCACGCAGGGCGATACGCGACGGAGCGCGCGAGGTCGACATGGTGATCAACGTCGGAGCGCTCAAATCGGGCGATCATGCCACCGTGCTCGCCGACATCGAGAAGGTCGTCGACTCTGCGCACGAGGCCGGCGCGATCGTCAAGGTCATTCTCGAAACCTCGCTGCTGACCGACGAGGAGAAGGTCATCGCCTCGACCCTCGCCAAGCAGGCCAAAGCAGACTTCGTGAAGACCTCCACGGGATTCGGTGGAGGTGGCGCCACGATCTACGACGTCGCCCTCATGCGCGAAACCGTCGGCCCGAACATGGGGGTCAAGGCCTCTGGCGGCGTCCGAACCAAGTCCGATGTCGAAGACATGATTGCCGCCGGCGCAACCCGCATCGGTGCGTCGGCAGGCGTCCAGATCGTCAGTGGAGAAGGAGACAGTGGTGTCGACAAATATTGAGATCCGGACGCTTGCGTTCTTGGACAGCCTGCAACCCCAATACGCAGCGTTTTTGGGAACTGTCGCGCAAGGGTTCCTGCCACTCGCCGGCGACGCCTCGTTGTACATCGAAGTGTCGCCAGGCATCGAGATCAACCGACTGACCGACGTGGCCTTGAAGGCCACGAACGTGAAACCGGGCATGCAGATCATCGAGCGCTTCTACGGGTTGCTTGAGATCCACTCACCCGACCAGGCCGAGACCCGTGCCGCCGGCGCCGCGATCCTCGATGCGGTGGGGCTCACCGAGGCCGACCGACTCAAGCCGAAGGTCCTGTCGAGTCAGATCATCCGCCGC
>CAXMZV010000253.1:0-6241 GCA_964199985.1 Candidatus Ilumatobacter isfjordensis
CAACGGTGAAGTCACCACGTGGATGCGCCGCAAGCGACTCGACGAGCCAGCGTTCCTACTGCGTCGTGCAGAGATCAGCCGCGAACTGCTCAGCTAGACGTAAGTCGAACCCTTCATCGCTCCGACATCCTTGCGCATCTCGACATTGACGAGCGCGGGCTTGCCGCAGGCGAACGCACGCTCGATGGCGCCACGGATCTCGCCCGGCTCGGTGACGTGCTCGCCATGACCGCCGAGTGCCTCGACCACCTTGTCGTAGCGCGTGGCGCTGAGCTCGGTCGCGACGAGTCGATTCTTGCCGTAGATCATGGCCTGGGGACGCATCATCTGCCCCCATGCGGCGTCGTTGCCGACGACGCCGACGATGGGCAGCCCGAAACGTACGGCCGTGTCGAACTCGAACCCGTTGAGTCCGAATGATCCATCGCCGTAGATGATCAGCACTCGGCGATCTGGATTCGCGATCTGGGCGGCGAGTGCGAAGGGCATGCCGACGCCGAGCGTCCCGAGGGGACCAGGATCCATCCAGGTGCCGTTCGGTGGAACCCTGAGCACTTTGGACGCCTGGGCGACAATGTCGCCACCGTCACCGATCACGATCATCTCATCATCGGTCGCAACGAAGTCGGCGATCTCGCGACAGAGGCGCATGGGGTCGATCGGCACTTCGTCGGAGTGCAACTGAGCGGCCAGAGCTGCATCCGCAGCGTCCTCGACGGTGCGCAAGCGAGCTGCATGATCGGAGAAGTCGAGGCTGCCGTTGAGCGCATCGGTGAGCGCATCGAGGTTGACACCGAGATTCCCGACGAGGCCGACGTCAGCTGAGCGGTTCTGACCGATCAGTGTGTCGTCGAGGTCGAGCTGAACGATCTGGGCGTCAGCCGGAATCGAGGCACCGTACTTCATCCGGAAATCGAGCGGGGTCCCGGCCAAAATAACGACATCGGCCCCGGCGAGGGCTTCCTTCCGGCTCCGGTTGAAGAACTGAGGATGATCCATCGGGAGCTGTCCTCGACCCATCCCGTTCGTGTACACGGGAATGTGGGTCGCCTCGGTGAAGCGGCGAAGTGCCGGGCCGCCCTCTGACCACTTGAGTGCCGTTCCGGCCATCACCATCGGATGTTCGGCGTGGCGCAGGATTCCGGCGGCAGCGTCAACCAACGCCGCGGGCGCCGCGGCAGCGACGCGGTAGTCGCGGAACGTCGGCAGCGTGACGGCGGCGACGTCGATCGGGCTGTGCAAGACGTCCATGGGAATCTCGAGGAACGCTGGGCCAGGTACGCCGGACATCGCCTGGCGGACCGCCTGCTCGACGTATTCACCGATGCGGGCGGTCTCGTAACAGGTGTCGGCCCACTTCGTGATCGGGCGCATCAGCGACACGTGGTCCATTTCCTGCAGCGAGCCTCGGCGCAGATTGTTGAACGGACCCTGTCCGCCGAACACGACGATCGGGGAGTTCGCCCGCCAGGCGTTGGCCACGCCGGTGACACCGTCGGTCACGCCAGGTCCGGCAGTGAGAATCGCGACCCCGACCCTGCCGGGGTTCAGCCGCGCCCACGCATCAGCGGCGTGTGTCGCCGCCTGCTCGTGCCGCACGTCGATGACGCGGATGCCTTCGTCGAGGCACCCGTCGTAGATGCCCATGACATGGCCGCCAGACAGGGTGAAGACGCACTCCACACCCGCGGCCTTCAGTGCCTTCGCTGCAAGTCGTCCACCGTGGCTCATGGTGCTTCCCTTCGCATTGCCTCTACCTCAACGGTAGCGGTCGAGCGATGGTCGGGGCCGACCGGAGCGCTCGCCTACTCGATGATGGCGAGGACGTCGCCGCCACCCACCGTGTCGCCAGCGGCAACCTTGAGTTCTTTGACCGTGCCGGCCTTCTCGGCGTTGATCTGGTTTTCCATTTTCATCGCTTCGAGCACGACGATGCCCGCACCGGCCTCGACGGTGTCCCCGACCTCGACAAGCAGCTTGACGATGGTGCCCTGCATGGGGGCCTCGACACTGCCAGATACAGCCCCGCCGCCACTGCCGCCGGACGCTGATCGCTTCTTCTTTTTGGCTGCCGGGGCGGCAGCACCGAGAGGCGCCTCAGGAACCCACATGTTGACGTCGAAGCGCTTGCCGTTGACCTCCACCGTGGTGGAGCGTCGCACGAGCGGGTCTGCGTCGTCGTCCTGTTCCGGCGCGCCTGCGGGTCGGCCGGTCACGCCAGTGAGGTCGAGTGTCTGCTCGACCCACTTGGTCGAGTGCTCCATCGCGGCGAAGTCGGGGTGCCGCAAGATGGCGAGGTCGGCAGGAATGGTGGTGGCAACACCCTCGACGACGAGTTCTTCGAGTGCTCGAATCGTCCGAGCGATCGCCACCTCGCGGTTGCGGCCCCACACGACGAGCTTGCCGACGAGGTTGTCGTAGAACTGGCTGATCTCGTCGCCGGAGAGATATCCCGAATCGAAGCGGACGCCGAAGCCGTCGGGAGCGATCAGCTTCGTGATCGGCCCGGGGGAGGGGAGGAACTTGCCTTCGGCCGGGTCCTCGGCGTTGATGCGAACCTCGATGGAGTGGCCGCGACGCAGAGCATTGACTTCGTCCTGAGTCATCGGCAGGTCTTCACCGGCCGCGACCCGGATCTGCCACTCGACGAGATCGATGTCCGTGATCATTTCGCTCACGCAGTGCTCGACCTGCAGTCGCGTATTCATCTCGAGGAAGAAGAACTCGGCGTCCTGGTAGATGAACTCAACCGTGCCAGCGCCGTAGTAGCCGACGGCTTTCGCGGCCTTGACGGCCGCCTCGCCCATCGCTTCTTCGATGCCCTCAGCCAGGTCTGGCGCCGGAGCTTCCTCGATGAGCTTCTGGTGGCGTCGCTGCGCCGAGCAGTCGCGGCTGGAGATCCAGACGCAGTTGCCCTGCTTGTCGCCGACCAGCTGGATCTCGACGTGGCGTGGCCAGGTGAGATAACGCTCGACGTAGACCTCATCCCGACCGAAGAACGCAAGTGCCTCGCGCTGTGCACTGGCGAACGCATCATCAACCTCGTCAGCGTTGTTGACGACCTTCATACCCCGTCCACCGCCGCCAAACGCAGCTTTGATGACGGCGGGCCAGCCATGCTCGTTGCCGAAGTTGCGGATCTCGTCGGGACCCTGCGCAAATTCGGTCGTGCCCGGAACGATCGGAGCGCCGCCCCGGATCGCGGCCTTCCGGCTCGAGACCTTGTCGCTCATCTCGTCCATGGCCGTCGCCGGTGGCCCGATGAACTCGACGCCCATCTCGGCAATGGCCCGGGCGAAGTCGGCGTTCTCCGAGAAGAAGCCGTAGCCGGGGTGCACCGCATCGGCACCGCTCTTCGTGATCGCGTCGAGCATCGCCTCGGTGTTGATATAACTCTCAGCGGCGGTCTGACCACCGAGCGCGAAGGCTTCGTCTGCGAGCCGCACGTGGAGCGCGTCTCGATCGAGTTCGGAATACACCGCGACAGTGGCGATGCCCATCTCCCGAGCTGCTCGGATGACACGGACGGCGATCTCGCCGCGGTTGGCAATCAGAATCTTCTTGAGCACGGATGCCAATGTAGGCGGCGTGAGTCCGACGTCAGGCATTTCCAAGATGGACCAATGGCACGTTTCTGTCGTCGCGGAGACGGGGAGCACCAATGCTGACCTGCTCCGTGCGGCCGAGCAGGGTGAGCTGGCGGATCGAACCGTACTTCGGACCGAATATCAGACCGCTGGACGCGGCCGACTCGACCGCCGCTGGGATGCCCCAGCCGGGAGCAACTTGCTGGCATCGATGTATCTCGTGTCACCTGGTGATCAGCCAAGTTCGACGGTGCAACGAGTCGGCGTCGCCGTTGTCGATGCCATCATCCAGCTGGCCGGGTCGAACGTGGAAACGAACCGACTGTCGGCGTTGGGGCTCAAGTGGCCGAACGATGTATTGCTCGATGGGCGCAAACTCGCTGGCGTGCTGGCGCAGCGGTCAACTTCGGCGCCCGGGCTCGTTGTCGGATTCGGTGTCAATGTCGCGTGGGCGCCACCAGAGGCGGCATGCGTGCATGACGTCCTGGATTGCAGCCCGGAGCAACTGCTCGATGGCGTGCTCGAGGCGTTCGACGCTCAACCTGGCGATCCGGCGATGTTCGCGGAGCTCTACCGCGCCCGGCTACTGACACTCGGGCAATTCGTTCGCGTTCACCTTCCTGGCAATGTGACCTTCGACGGTCGGGCTGTCGACATCGACGCTGACGGGCGCATCGTTGTGGTCTCCGAAACCGCCGAGGAGCGAGTCTTCGACGTGGGCGACGTCGTGCACCTGCGGCCTGGCGCTGCCGGTGTTGCCGTCGCATCTGACTGATCCGGGGTGGTGCCGCACCCCCAGCACCCGCCCCGGTTAGCGTTCCTCCGATGCAGCAGCACCTGGGGGGCGATCAGTACGTCGACGCCCCGAGAAGGCAGCGGCGCCGAAGCTCGGCGCCGCTCGCTCTGTTGTTCGCTCTGCTCACCGCAGTGATCGGCGCTGCAGGCGTCATTCGCGCCGCGGACGAGCGCACGGCAAATGTCGAGCGAATTGAAGGGCTCGACGAGATTTTGGTTGCCGTCGACGGGCCTGCCGTCAACTATCTCCTCATCGGATCGGACTCGCGGGAGGGTTCCGACCCCAATTCGCCCGACTTCGGTGGTATCGGCGACACCGGTGCAGTGCAGGGACGGCGCAGCGACACGATCATGGTGCTGCGCCAGGAAAAGGACGGCAACGGCGCGGCGCTGATGAGTATCCCGCGGGACCTCTTGGTCACCATTGCCGGATCCGGCAAGCAGGATCGCATCAACTCGGCCTACAACAACGGTGCCGACGTGCTTGCCGCCACGGTGACCCAAGAACTTGGCATCCCAATCAACCACGTGGTTGACATCGACTTCTTCGGCTTCAAGGAGCTCGTCGATGCGGTCGGCGGCACCACCGTTTGCTTTGAGTACGTCACCCGCGATCTCAATTCCGGACTCGCACAGGAGCCGGGGTGCAACCGGCTCGACGGTGTGCAGGCGCTTGCGTATGCACGGAGTCGCAACTATGAAGAGTTCCGTGACGGCGACTGGCGCAAGGATCCCTCCGCCGACCTCGGGCGCATCCAGCGGCAACAGGCCTTCATCTCCACGATTGTCAATGCAACGCTGACCGAACTGCAGTCCGATCCGTTCCTGGCCTCCGAGCTGATCGAAGCGGTCAGCAGCTCCGTACGCATCGATGCTGGCCTCGACCCGATCGGTGCGGCAGGCACGCTGCGGAAAGCGTTCACGACGGGACTTGCGACCTACCAACTCGACGTGCGCGGCGAGGACTTCAACGGCAAGTCCATCCTGCGGCTCAACGACTCGTCGCGGCCCGTCCTCGACTACTTCCGAGGCATCGGCCCGTTGCCCGTGATCACCGTTGCCGAGTGAGGCTGTCGTGAAAATATTGATCACCGGTGCAGCCGGCCAGCTCGGGGTGGAACTCGTGCAACATTGCGCCGACATGGGCGACGATGTGATTGCGGCCGACCGCAGCGTCGTGGACATCACCGATGCCGATGCCGTTCACACCCTCCTTGCAGAGCACCGCCCGGACGCCGTGATCAATGCCGCTGCGTACACCGCGGTCGATGCCTGCGAGACCAACGTCGACATCGCCCAGGCGGTGAATGCAACCGCTGTTGGGCACCTGCGCTCGGCGTGCGACACCTTCGGCGCCCACCTCGTTCAGGTCAGCACCGACTACGTGTTCGACGGCACGCTCGACCGTCCGTATGCCGAGACCGATGCCACGAACCCGCAGTCGGTGTACGGACGCACCAAGCTCGCCGGAGAGGCCGCAGCCGGTTCGAGCGCATCAATCGCCCGCACGTCGTGGGTCTGCGGCGAGCACGGGAACAACATGGTGAAGCTCATCTTGCGTCTGGCCGCTGGTGACGCACCACTTGCCTTCGTCGATGACCAGCGCGGCCACCCGACGTTCGCTGCCGACCTGGCGACGGCGCTCCGCACGCTCGCCGTCGAGCGCCGCCCAGGCACTTTTCACTTGACCAATGACGGCGCCGTTTCGTGGTTCGCGTTCGTCGGCGACATTCTGGAGGCGGCCGGCTACGACCGCGGGCGAGTGTCACCGATCGCCACCTCCGATCTCGATCCGCCTCGACCGGCGCCCCGACCAGCGAACAGCGTGCTCGACAACGCCGCCTGGCGCGCTGCAGGCA
>CAXMZV010000254.1:0-6229 GCA_964199985.1 Candidatus Ilumatobacter isfjordensis
CGACGTCTGGAGCACGACCGACGGAGCGGACTGGGAACTCGTCACCGAATCCGCAGGATGGTCACCGCGACCCGGCCACGTGTGTGAAGCGGTCGGCGAGATCGTCTGTTTCGGCGGGTTCGGGCTGCTCGCGAATCCGACCGACATGTGGAGCAGCGCCGACGGTGCGACGTGGACCGAGCTGGCCACGCCGCCTTGGAACGCGACCGATCCTGCGGACGTCAAGTACGACTTCGACTCGACCACGGTCGTCGGGGCCGGTGGCGAACTCGAGATCATCACCGTCGGTGGCGATCGGGAGACGTTCGACTTCACCGATCCGGACAACTACCTCCGGGTCGACAACGACGTGTGGAGCTTCGCTCCGCAGTGATGACGTTTCGCTGACGTCCTGGGCAGCGCTGAGTTGTCAGCCGTCAGTCTCGATGGCCGGTGAGTCGACTCCTCGCTGTCGGAGTGCGCTCTTGGGAAGCGTGCGGTGTTCTGGGCCGTCTTCGATGAGTTCTGGGTTCAGGGTTGCCCAGCGGGCGTAGGCATCGGAGCCTGGCCAGGCGGTCATGCCATGGGCGACGATGCTTGCAGCCACCGTCCAGGTCATCACGCTGAGGATGGTTGCGAGCCCGTCGAGGTCGGGTGCCTTCCGGACGACGACAGCGACGAAGAGAATCGAGGCGAGTCCTCGCGGCCCGAACCAGCCGATGAACGCGACCGTTTGAGTGGCGGCTCCGCTCCCGATCGCGCCGACGGCGACGGCGAGGGGGCGGAGTACTGCGAGGCTCAAGATGGCGTAGAGGGCTACCTGCCAGTTCAGCGATGCGATCTCCGCGGACAGAATTCCGCCCCCGAAGACCACGAACGCGAGCAAGGTCAAGATGACGACGACTTCCTCGGGGAACGCGGATGCTTCGTGGCCGAAGGACTGGATCTGTGGTGCGATCGCCAGGCCAGCCACGAATGCTGCGATCAGAACGCTCCCACCCATCGCCTGGGCTGTGCCGGCGGCAGCGACGAGCGCTCCCAGCGAAGCGACACTGACAGCGATTCCGGTGATCGGGAGCGACATTCGTTTCGCCGTCCAAATCGCCCCAGCGGCCAGTAGCCCGATGCCCAACCCGGCGAGCAGACCGAATCCGACCTCTTTCACCAGCTCTTCGACGAGCACCTGCGCTGGGTCGGCGGCACCGTCTGCCTGGGCGACCGCCAATATGGCGATGAGGACTGGAAGCGCGAGACCGTCGTTCAGGCCGCTCTCGACACTCAGGTTCTGGCGAACGCCGAGCGGCACTTTCGGGTTGGTGATGACCGCCTGCCCGAGCGCCGCGTCGGTCGGTGCAAGGATCGTCGCAATCGCGGCAACCGCGAAGATGCCGAGCGAGGGGAACAGCGCCCACCCGATGGCGTACCCGAGCACGAGCATCACCGGGAACGAGACGAGCAACAGACGTGCGGGCCCGGACCAACCCCTGCGCACCGCAGTGAGATTGATGTGGGTCGCGTCCACGAACAGCACGACGGCGAGCGTGATATTCAAGAGGAGCTCCACGTCGTCGTTGCTCAGGGTGAGATCGACGAGGTCCAACGCCTTCGGACCGATCATGACGCCGACCGCCGTGAACAACATCGGGCTGGTGACCAGTGTCGTACTCAGTCGCTTCGCGACCAGCGGGTAGACCGCGACCACCGTCCCGATCACGATCAACGCGGCGTTCATGTCAACGATGTGAAGGATTCGCGGTCGAGATCGGCCATCCGAAGACAACTTTCGGCGCTACCGGTGCCAAGACCAAGACAACCAGACTGCCGAGCCTTCGCAACATGAGGAGGACCATAGGCGTCACGGGGCTGGGACTTCGTTGTTCTGTTAGCTTCAGTCCATGGCTGGAGTAGACGGCGATGTTTGGCGCCAACCCGTAGATCGATCAGGCGAACCGAAGCGTGAGCCGGGGCCGATCGACATCAACCGGTATGTCGTTCCGAGCGGGGCATACGCAGGTATCCCAACCTTCATGGGCTTTCCAGTCGCCCTGACTCCCGAGGATCTTCGCGCTGGCGGAGTCGACGTTGCGGTGATCGGTGCCCCAGTCGACATGGGCGGTGGACGGCGCGGCGCGAGCTGGGGCCCGCGGGGCTTACGAACCGCTGAGCAGTACATCCCCTGGGGGCAGGGCACCCATGCTGTCGCGCCTCACCAACATGTCGGGATCACACCGTTCAACGTACTGAAGTGCGTCGACTACGGCGATGCCGGCGTCGACCCGATGGACATCGTCGAGTCCCATGTCGAGATCCGCGCACGAGTCCGCGAGATCATCGAGGCGGGCGCGATGCCGCTCGTGCTCGGTGGTGACCACTCGATCATGCGGCCCGATGTGGCAGCGATGGCCGACGTCTACGGCCCCGGCAATGTCGGTGTGATCCACTTCGATGCGCACTACGACGCCGGAGACAATGCCTTCGGACATCCGGTTAGTCACGGCACAATGATCCGCCGTCTCCTCGACGAGGAGTACCTCCTCGGCAAGAACTTCGTCCAAGTCGGGATGAGAGGGTGGGTTCCCACCCAGGCCGACATGGACTGGATGCGCGAACAGGAGATCAAGACCCACTACATGGCCGAGATCGAACGCGACGGAATGGCCGCGGTGATGGAGCGGGCGATTGCCGAAGCAAGCGACGGCCCGGACTACCTCTTCTTGTCGGTCGACATCGACTGTCTCGATCCTGCGTTCGCACCGGGCACCGGAACGCCTGAGCCGGGTGGGCTCACCCCACGGGAGCTGTTTCCGTTCATTCGCCGATTGTGCGCCGAGACCAACGTCGTCGGTATGGAACTTGTCGAAGTTGCTCCGCTGCTTGATCCGAGTTACCTGACCGCTTTCAACGGGCTCCGCATCGCACAAGAGGCGATCACCGGCTGGGCGATGCGCAAACAAGGGATCACCGAGCCGCATTACCTCGACCCGAAGCGATCCGGCCAGGATCCCGTGCCGGGCCAGAACACCGACTGATGTGTACCGATTGCGGTTGTGGCGAACGCCCCACTGATCAACACGACCACGACCATCCGCACGACCATGCGCACGAGCACGGGCAGCAGCCCGATCGCGATGGCACGATCGCGATTCGTCGGCGAATCCTGCAACACAATGACGATCTGGCCTCGCAGCTCCGCGCCGAGTTCGCCCGGCAGAACGTCTACGTGATCAATGTGGTCAGCAGCCCCGGCTCGGGAAAGACAGAACTCCTCCAACGGACCATGACCGAGTTGCAGCCCGATGTGCGAGTAGCTGCGGTGACCGGAGACCTCGCCACTGAGAACGACGCCAACCGACTGGGAATGGCCGGTGCGCCGGTGCGACAGATTCTCACCGGCACGATGTGTCATCTCGAGGCCGACATGGTTGCCGATGCGATCGCCGACTGGGATCTCGACGGGATCGACATGTTGTTCATCGAGAATGTCGGGAACATGGTGTGCCCGAGTGGGTTCGACCTGGGCGAGGACCTTCGGGTGATGCTCGTCGCCACGACCGAGGGCGAGGACAAACCGCTCAAGTACCCGACCCTCACGCTGACCGCAGACATCGCGGTCATCAGCAAGATCGATCTCGCTGAGCCGGTCGAGTGCGATGTCGATCTGCTCGCCTCGAACCTCGATGAGGTGCGGCCCGGCATCGAGGTGATCCGCACATCGGCCAAGCGCGGTGACGGCATCGATCGATGGCTCGACCTGCTTCGGACCCGGATGGTCGCGAAGGCGGCCGCACCCGTCGGCTGACATGCACGAGCTGACCGTCGCGATTCAGATCCGAAACGCGCTCGAAACCGAGCTGGCGTCCGACGACGGCACACTGATCGCCGACTCGGTCCGTGTTCAGGTCGGCGCCATGTCGGGAATCGTGCCCGAAGCTCTCCAATTTGCGTGGCCCCACGCAATCGCAGATTCCGTCGCACTCGGCTCGGCCCGACTCGACATCGACTGGATCGACGTGCAACTCCATTGCGGCGTGTGCGCCGACGTCTACACGCTCACCGAGCTTCGCTCGCTCCGCTGCCCGAGCTGTAGATCGCCCGATGTCGAGGTCATCGCCGGAGACGAGCTCGACATAGCCAGCGTCGACGTTCGCGACCAAGCACTCGATCTCTCGTGAACGAAGGCCAGCCATCTCGGCCACCATCATTCATGCGTCGGAATTTGGCGTCGCGGGCGAACGACGATGTGCTCGTCGGGCTCGCTTGCGACGAGAACATGTGGGTGCGCCGCGAGGCCGCCCGAAACCCCGCAACGCCTTCGTGGGTCATCGATCTCTTGATACGAGCGGGAGCCGACGACAAGCTTCGGGGGCGTCGCCAGCCCGATCTGTCGATGGCGCCAGAGGATCTGCGACGACTCGTCGAATGCGGGCCATGGGCGCAGCAACTGGTCGCCGACCACCCGAATGCGCCGAGCGACGTGCTTGGCGTGCTCGCCGCCCAATCGAGTGCTCGACTGCGGGGAGCAGTGGCCGATCATCCCAACGCTCCCGAATCAACCCTTTCCCACCTGTGCGCCGATGGCGACGCCGAGGTGCGCAGACGCGCCGCAGCGAACCCTCGGCGGCCTGACGCCGCGTATCGACTGTTGCGCCGGTCCGGCTCGAACGCCACTCTGGGCAAACTCGAGCCGCGGGACGAGGACGCTGTCGAATCCGATCAGATCTTGGAACTCGCCGCGCTCGGGCCATGGGGACGCTTTCTCGCGGCTCGGCGGCCGCAGTGTCCAGCCCATGTGCTCGCAAGCGTCGCGTCGGATCCCGACTGGAAGGTGCGCAGTGCGCTCCTCGACAACCCGGCGGCCCCCGATGACCTCCTCCATCGAGCAACGGAGCTTCCGCCACCGTTCGACGATCTGCGTCCGCTGGCTGATTGGTACGCGAGCGCGGCTGAGCTTCTGCAGCTTGCTCGGCACCCACAGCCGGAGGTCCGGCTGTCCTGCGCACGGCACCCCAATGCGCCCGCCGCGGCGCTTGCCGAACTCGCGGCTGACCAGTCGGCCGATGTCCGTCGGCTTGCCGCCCAACACCCCAGCCTCGACGTGGACGACTACGAGCTCCTTGTCAGCGCCGGGTCGAGCGCCGACCTGACCAGGCTCGCAGACCCCGATCCCGAGCTCGATCCCGCCCGGCTCGCCACATTGGCCCGGGGTGGCCATTGGGCCCGTCAGCTCGCCGTGCGCCATCCCGCCACCGATCCAGCGACGTTGGCCCGGCTGCTGTGTGACAGCGACGGCAAGCTCCGCGAATGGGCTGCGGCACATCCGGCTGCGCCGCAGGACGTGGTGGCTGAAATCCGAAGGGTGGGGGGAGCTACCGACTTTCAAGGTGTTGCGGACCCCGACCCGGAGGCTCCGACTGAGATGCTCGAACGTGTGGCCGATCTTGGACCTTGGGGGGCTTGGGTTGTCTCCTGGCACCCGAAGGCGCCCGGCAGCCTGAAGCAGCCATCGAGCCCGGCGTGACCGGGGCGCTTGCCTCCGTTTCGGGCGGTCCGCCCTCCACGTAGGTCTTCACCATCACCGTCGAGGGGCCGCGACGGAATTGCACCACCCAGGAAAAAGGGGTGGATCTTTTTCTGTGATGTCGCGGACCGTTTAGGCTCTCCAATAGGGCCCCTGAGGTCGCAACACTTCCAAACCCACAATGAAAGGGAAAACAATGCGAGAACAACGACGGAGCAGACGCTTCGCAGCATTGGCACTTGCGGCCACTGTGGTCTTTGCTGCCTGCGGTAGCGACGACGACTCGGCCGATAGCGACGAGCCAGCATCCGAAGAGACAACAGCCGAAGATACAACGGCCGAAGAACCAGCGGCCGAAGAACCAGCAACCGAAGAAACAACGGCCGAAGAACCGGCTGAAGAACCGGCTGAAGCTTCAGGCGACGATGTCGCGATCCCGGTGTGGGTCGCGTTTGATGACTACCGCCTCGACTGGACCAAGGACGTCGCAGCAGCATTCAATGAGCAGGTCGACGGCTACAACGTCGAGATCAACGGCTTCGCCAGTTACAACGACGCCTTCGAAGCTGCCATCCAGGCAATCAACTCCGGTGAGCCCCCGGGAGTTGTCCACTTCTTCGAAGCGGCGACCCAGGAAGCCCGTGACGCGATCTCCAACGCCGGCGAGCCCGTGTTTGCCGACCTCGAGGCGATCATCGATGGCCGGACCGAAGTTGCTGGCGTTCCGATCGT
>CAXMZV010000255.1:0-6210 GCA_964199985.1 Candidatus Ilumatobacter isfjordensis
ATCAATTGCATCACGTCGTACACGGCGAGGCCGGCGAGCAGTTGGGCAATGACGGTGTCGGCTGATTCGTCCGACACCTCGTCGGTCAGCATGACGATCCGAGCGTCAAGTAGTCGATCGCTGACCGGGCGGGACAGGGTGGCGCTCATCGGCACAGCGTCCGCGCATCTGGCGACACTTCCTCCTGTTTCTGCCACGAGCAGAAGGAGTGGGGCGCAAGCTGGCTACCTTCGCGGACATGTACGCATGGAACGAAGAGCAGTTGATGATCCGCGATGCCGTCCGCGAGTTCGTCGAGGCCGAGATCGCACCGAAGCGCGAAGAGCTCGAGTTCGGTGACACGCCGCCCTACGACCTGCTGCGCAAACTGTTCGCCACCTTCGGCATGGACCAGATGGCCAAGGATCGATTCACCAAGACCATCGCGTTCGAGAGGTCCGTCGAGGCGGCTGTCGCTGCGGGCGAGACGCCGCCAGAGCCCGAGGCCAAGGGTGACGGTTACGACCCGTCGCTCACGATGATTCCGATCATCGAACTCTGCCGCTATTCACCGGGCATGGTCACTGCGATGGGTGTGTCGATGGGGCTCACCTCGGCAGCGATCATGAGTAAGGGAACGATTGCGCAGAAGGAACGGTGGGCGCTCGACCTGCTCACGCTCGACAAGATCGGCGCCTGGGCGATCACCGAACCCAACTCGGGGTCCGACGCGTTCGGTTCGATGAAGGCGACGGCCCGCCGCGATGGCGACGAGTACGTACTCAACGGCTCGAAGACGTTCATCACCAACGGTCCGTTTGCCGAGACGATCGTCTTCATCTGCAAGCTCGACGAGGGCAACCCGCCCGAAGATCGCAAGGTGCTGTCGTTCGTGCTCGACACGGGGATGCCCGGCCTCGTGCAGTCGAAGGCGCTGCGCAAGATGGGCATGCATTCGTCGCCGACCGGTGAACTGTTCCTCGATGACGTGCGCGTCGGTATTGACCGACTGATCGGGGAGACCGAAGACTCACCGTCGGGCGGTCGCGAGGGAGCGAAGGCGACCTTCTCGATCGAGCGGTCAGGTGTGGCGGCGATGGCGCTGGGCATGATTGACAAGGCGCTCGAACTCAGCGTGGCGTACGCCAAGGAGCGCGTGCAGTTCGGTCAGCCCATCGGTAACTTCCAGCTGATCCAAGACAAGCTGGCTCGGATGGAAGTCGCTCGGCTGAACGTCGAGAACCTGGTCTTCCGGTACATCGAGACCAGCCGCGACGGTGTCCCGCTCACCCTCGCGGAAGCATCGGCGATGAAGCTCTACTCGGCTCGCGCTGCGATGGAAGTGGCGCTCGAAGCCATCCAGATCTTCGGCGGCAACGGCTACATGAGCGAGTTCCAGGTCGAGCAGATCGCCCGCGACGCCAAGGTGCTCCAGATCTACGCCGGCACCGACGAATTGCAGATCACGCACATCGCCAAGGACCTGTTACGCCGCTGAGATGCACACATCGCCCTTGACCTCAACAGGAGTTGAGGTCGTACGGTGAGTCGTATGCAGCCCGATGCTCCCCGGTCCGAGATGCCGACGCCGATTGCGTGCACGTTGACGCCGAAGCGCATCCCCGGACAGGTGGCTGAGTGGGGTGACCTCGTGGCCCAGGCCGACCAGGTGGTCAGAATTCATGGCGGTGTTCGCCTCGTTGCTCCGGCTTCGCTCGCTGCCGGAGCACTCGAACTGATCGAACGCGAACGTTCGTGCTGCTCATTCCTCGACATCACCTCGAAGGTCGACGGACCGACCCTGTCCATCGAGATCACGTCAACCCAGACTGACGCGCTGCCCGTGATCTCGATGCTCGCCGGACTTCCGATCGACTGACGAGCGCCTCGTTCCGGCCGCTCGCCACTCCGTACTGTTGCCCGGCTGAACGAACAGGAACTCAACGGCCGCCGTGCGATCGTCACCGGCGGCACAAGCGGAATCGGCAAAGCGGCCGCGACTCGGCGACTCAGATCGGTGGCAGGTACCTCCGCCTCGACGTCACGTCGTCCGACGAATGGGACGCAGTTGTGGCCAGCCACGGTCCGTTCGACATCGCCTTCCTGAATGCGGGGATATCCACCGGCGAGGAGCGCGAACCCGACGAGCTGCCGATTGTGAATCTGACCGATGCGGCTGACCGAAAGATCATGGCGATCAACGTCGATGGTTGGCCTCGTGCCCATCGGTCCCGACCCGATTTACGGGCTCACCAAACACGCGGTGGTGGGGTTCATCCGGTCATTGGCCGCCGCTTCAGAGCAGCATGCCGCCGACATCTGCTTCAGCGCAATGTGTCCCGGCTTCGTCGACACGAAAATCATCGACCCAGAGTTCAAGGAACAGCTGGTCGAGATGCAGATGGGCATCCTCGACCCACTCGTCGTCGGCGACACGGTGCTGCGCAGCCTGACCGAGCGCCGCAACGGCGCCCAGTGGGTGATGTGGCACGGCGTCGAGACCGCGACTAACGAATGGAACCCCGCTGTCGACTTGACAGCCGTCGCCGCGCCCAACTTGTCAGCGCTCTGAATCGCTCTTCGACGCACTTTCGACGCTCGCATCGACCCGACGCTTCGCAAGCAGCAGCAGACCGGCGATGACGACCATGGGCACGGCGATGAGCAGGATCTCGTCCCATCCGCCCTGGTGCGCAAGAATCGCAAGAGTGTTCACATCTGGGGATCGTACGCCCCGCCTTGATTGAATGGACAGCGAGATGCGTGACAAAGTCGAAGCGACCATCCAAGTCATCCGCCCCGCGCTCCAAGCAGACGGTGGAGACATCATTCTGCACGAGGTCCACGAAGAGACCGGACTCGTCGAAGTCGAACTCATTGGCGCATGTGTTGGTTGCCCTGCATCGACCCAGACACTGAAGGCCGGCGTCGAACGCATCATGCGTGACCGCGTCGACGGCGTCACCGAAGTGATCAATATCGCTGAAGAAGCGCTGGCCTGAGCCGGCCGGCCCGACCACTCCTCCACCCCGATGGCACGCCAACGTAAACCCGCTCCCGAACTCTTCGTCGATGCGCTCGACGGTGATCGCGGCGCGCTCGCCCGGCTGCTCTCGCTGATCGAACGCGGCGACGACGAAGCCCGCGAGGTCGGCCGACTTGCGTACTCCCGAAGCGGCGACGGATACACCGTCGGCCTCACCGGAGCGCCTGGCGCCGGCAAGAGCACGCTGACGAGCTCCCTAATCGGGCATCTGCGGAGCCTCGAACTCGAAGTCGCGGTGCTGGCCATCGATCCGTCTTCGCCGTTCACCGGTGGCGCCATCCTTGGGGACCGCGTGCGGATGCAGGAACATGCGACCGACCCAGGTGTGTTCATTCGGTCGATGGCGACCCGGGGACACCTCGGCGGACTCTCGCTGGCCACGCCGGAAGCTGTTCGCTTGCTCGACGCGATCGGGCGGCACTGGATCATCGTCGAGACGGTCGGTGTGGGTCAGGTCGAAGTCGAAGTCGCTGGGAAAGCTGACACAACCGTCGTCGTGGTCAACCCCGGGTGGGGTGACAGCGTCCAGGCCAACAAAGCCGGCCTGATGGAGATTGCCGACATCTTCGTGATCAACAAGGCCGATCGCAAGGGCGTTGACGAGACGGCGCGCGACCTCATGCAGATGCTCGACCTCAGCGACATGCCGCACGAGGCGTGGCGCCCACCGATCATTGCGGCAGTCGGTACCAGGGGGCAGGGAGTTCCTGAGATCTGGGACGCCGTCCTCGAGCACCGCGCTGCCGCCGAGGCGTCTGGCGAGCTCGATCGTCGCCGAACGTTCCGCCTGCGCGAAGAATTGCGAGAGATCATCGCCCAGCGGCTCGGTCGTCGCGCCCGCGAGATCTGCACCGGTGATCGCTGGGATGAGCTCACCGACGAAGTCGTCGCCCGATCCACCGACCCGTGGACCGCTGCCGACGAAATGCTCGCCGCTGTGGACGCCTGACCATCAGTTTCGGTCACGGCCGCGGCGGCGGCTGCTGGCTGGCGTCGGCTTCGCGGCGGGTGGCACCAAGGGACAGGTTGGTGGTTTGGCCAACTGAGACGCCGACGGCTTCGAGGGCGTCGACCAGTTCACTCAGCAGGAGACCCCGGTACCAGGGCTCCTGAGTTCGATCGCCGATCCAGGCGTAGGCATTGAAGAACATTGCTTCGCTGCCGACGTGATCGAACGCGACGAACGGTTGGCGCCCTGGGCAGTTCCAGGTGAGGTTTTCGATCACCTCGTTCATCACGTCGTGGGCAACGGCTCGGTCGGTGACGCAATCCAGCGGAACCTCCACGCAGATCCGCCACCCACCCATGCGACTGTGATTGAGGACCTGGCCGTCCTGAAACGACGAGTTCGGGACCCATGCCGTCGAACCGTCCGGCAGCTGGAGCTCGGTCCGAAGCATGGTGCGATAGACGACGATGCCGTGCAGATCGCCGATGGTCACCGCCTCGCCCTCGCGGTACACGTCGTCCATCCGGATCATTGTTCCCGCAACCAGGTTCTGTCCGACCGACGTGAACACGACCGCGCCGGTGAACCCCACGGTTGCCATCACCGCTGCCATGCCGGACACGTCGGCGCCTGCGGCGGCGAGTGCGGCAACACTGCCAACGACGAGGACCAGCTTCGGGATGAAGAACAGCAGTTGCTCTCGTCGCCGCACGTCGTCGATGGTCCGGATCAGTCGCCGGATCACGCTGAGCGCCACGAGGCAGACGGCGCCGGCGAGGAGAATCCGGAGTGCGGCGCCGCCGATCGGAAGTGCATACGCCGCGGCAGAGTCTGAGAACGGCTTCCCTGAGAGTTGCATTGCTGTGTCCCTTCGAGAACGCCCGACCGGACCGTAACACAACTGTAATATTTGTCAACGCCATCCTCAGGCCGGGATGGCGTCATGCCGTCGTGGCTCGGAGGTGATCGCGACGGTGCTGATGGCGTGGCCCTCGATCTCGCGTACTTCGAGGTGTAGCCCGTCGAGATCGACCGTGTCGCCGATGCGTGGGAATCGCCCGAGGGTGTCGAGGATGAAGCCCGCGACGGTGACGTAGCTGCCGCTCGGGAGTTCGATGCCGATGTCGGGGAGGTCGTGGATCGGGTATCGGCCCGGGACGACCACCGTGTGGTCATTCTCGCGATGGACGGTCGCCAGATCGGGGTCGGTCTCGTCCCAGATCTCGCCGACGAGTTCCTCGACCAGATCCTCCATTGTGACGATTCCGGCCGCAGCGCCGTGCTCGTTGATCACCAACGCCATCTGCACTCGGTCGACCTGCAGCGCACGCATGGCGGTCAGCACCCGTGCCGCATCGGGGAACGCAGGCATGTCGGCTGTCGTTGTCGCCACCGGCTCATCTCCACCAGCGAGCAACTGGCGCAGGTGCACCACGCCCACGGTCTTGTCGAGGCTTCGGTCGGGCGCCACTGGGGCCCGCGTGTGGCCGGACGCGGCGAGCGCCGTCAGCGCGGCGGCGCAGGTCCATTCGGGGTCGATGACGAACACATCCGTGCGTGGACGGAGGACCTCGCTGAGGGTGCGCTCGGAGAGGAGGAAGGCACCGTCGATGATCTGACGCTGCTCGGGGGTGAAGGTCTCCTGCGCAGCAACCATGTCGCGCAGCTCTTCCTCGGTGACCTCTTCGCGCTGCTGATCGGGGTCGGCGCCGACGATCTTGACGACGAGGTCCGTGGACTTCGACAACAGCCAGACCACGGGTCGGGTGAAACGAGAGGCAACGGCAAGAGGTCGTGCCATGACCATTGCCCACCGCTCGGCGCGCTGCATCGCGATTCGTTTCGGCGCCAGTTCGCCGAACACGAGTGTGAGGTACGACAGCAGCAGCGTGACGACCACGATGGAAGTTGGCCGAGCTGCACCTCCCAAGAAGTCGAGTGCTGGTTCGAGTGGTTCGGCCAGTGAGACCGCAGCGGTGGCGGATGCCAGAAAGCCGGCGAGGGTGATTCCGATTTGAATCGTCGCAAGGAACTGGTTCGGCTGCCGAGCCAGGCGGGCGAGCACGGCGCCTGTTGCTGACCGCTTCTCGAGTCGCTGGAGTTGTCCTTCCCGTAGTGACACCAGGGCGAGCTCGGTCCCAGCGAAGGCTGCATTCACGGCGACGAGCACGATGACGAGAAGGAGTTGAGGAGGGACGTCAGACATGAGTGGCCACAGCCGAGATCCTAATATACA
>CAXMZV010000256.1:0-6182 GCA_964199985.1 Candidatus Ilumatobacter isfjordensis
CGAAGCCTTGCCTTGTGCTGAGACCGAGGAGAGCGAAAACGAACAGGTCGCAATGCGCGAAGGCATCGTCGTGCTCAGCCCGAAGTGCCCGCACCTCAGCTGCCGCGTGTCCGAATGCAAGACCAGCCAGTGGTTCGAATGCCAGTGCCACGGCTCGCAATACAACCGGGTCGGCGAAAAGAAGGGCGGTCCGGCACCTCGCGGCATGGACCACTTCCCCGCCGCCATCTCACCAACCGGTGACGTCACCATCGACACTGGCACGACCATCACCGGTCCGGCCATCGGCGTCAACACCACCGGCCAAGAAGCAGAAGGCCCGCACTGCACGGGTGGAGACGAACACTGATGACGCCTGTCCTTTCCGCCGCGCTGTCGACTCCCGCGATGCTCGGCTCCACCACTTCCAACATCGCTGTCCTCAGCGTCGTCCTGATCGCCCTTGGCTGGGTGGTCTATGGCATCTTCAATGTGGTGGCCGGCCGCAAGGAGGTGGGTTCCGAAGTCGAGCTCGCTGCCAACCGCAAGGAGTACTACGACGACGAGACTCTCGAAGGTTCACGCCTCGAGCGCGTCCAGCTGATGGGCGTTCTGCTGCTCGTGACCATCGTGATCGGCTTGCCGGTCGTCTGGATTCTTGAGCCCGGTCGACAAGAAGGCGCGGCACTGGGTTGGAACAACCGCTACGCCAGTTGGGGCTCGCAGCTGTTCGCCCCGACAGCCGACGGCGGTTTCAACTGTGCTGGCTGCCACGGAGGCATGGGTGCCGTCGGCGGCGAAGCACCGTTTACAGTGACCGATCAGCTCACCGGTGAGATCACCTCGGTGAACTGGAAAGCACCAGCACTCAACACTGTCTACTACCGGTTCGACGAGGATGAAATCCGCTTCATCCTGAACTACGGCCGTCCGTTCTCGCCGATGTCGCCGTGGGGACTCATCGGTGGTGGACCGATGAACACTCAGCAGATCGACAATGTGCTCGAGTATCTGAAGTCGATCCAGGTGCCGCGTGAGAACTGCGGCGAGGGCGAGGTCGAAGCAGCGGACTTCTACGGCCAGGAGCTGTGCCAGAGCGGCTCGGTGCCGGCCGACATCGCCGACGACATCCAAGCCTCGATCGACGCCGCCGTCGCCTCAGGTGAGGCGAGCAGTGCCGGCGAAGCCATCTTCAACCTCGAACTCGGTGCAGGCGCCTACAGCTGTGCTCGTTGCCACACCCAGGGCTGGAGCTATGGCGATCCCGACGAGACTGGCCAGGGCGCCTATGGGTGGAACCTGACCGGTGGCTCGACGAACAGTCATTTCAACAACGAATCGGACATGATCGATTTCATCAAGAACGGGTCCGAGTTCGGCAAAATCTATGGCAACCAGGGTCAGGGCAGTGGTCGTATGCCAGGATTCGGGGCACTGCTCACCGACGAGCAAATTGAAGCCGTGGTCCAATACGTACGGAGTTTGTGAGCAACATGTCACTGTTGGCAATTGGATGGGATCCAGAACTTCGTGGTCTGCTCACCGTCATCATGGGCGTCGTCGTGCTGATTGGCAGCATCTACATGATCCTGGCAACGGACGTGGGCTCACGCCTGTCGTTCTTGGTGACCCTCACCGCTCTGATGGGCTGGATGATGCTCATGGGCCTGACCTGGTGGATCTACGGCATCGGCCTCAAGGGACCTGAGCCGTCATGGGCTGCCATTCCTGGTCAGACCATCATTCAGGACGTGCCAGCGCTGCGCTCAGCGGGTGCACTCGAGTCGCTGCCTGATGACTACGAAGAGGCCGATCCAGCCGAGCTCCACGAGCTCGTCGCCGAAGAGTTCCTGTCCGAGGGCTACATCCGCATCGATACGGACAACCCTGCGTACGGCCAGGCGCAGGCAGCCGCGAGCGAGTTCATCGAAGAAGATGGGGCGCTTGCTCCCGGACAGTACGAAGTCACTGACGTGTTCGACGTCGGTGGCGAGCGGTACCCGCTCATCGCGAACAACGAGTCGCTCGACTTCTTCGCGTTCTTCCACACGCCCCACTACACCGTGGTCGAGGTCTCGCCGCTGGTGCCGGTGCGCACCGAGCCTGGTCGTGCGCCTGCGACGCCTGAGATCGATGATGACGCGCAGAAGCAATACGTGTACATGGTTCGCGACCTCGGAGCGAAGCGCCAACCGGCCGTTGTGCTCACCATCGGCGGCGGTGCAATCTTCCTCGCCCTCTGCTACCTGCTGAATCGCCGCGAGCGGATCTTGAAGCACAACCTCTCGACCACAGTCGCGACGGCCTGATCCATGGGTCAATATCTGCCCGTCGTGTTGCTGATGATCCTGGCGATCATCTTCGGCGGGCTCAGCTTCACCGCGTCACGCCTACTCGCACCTCGGCGGCCCTCGACAGCCAAAGAGGCGCCGTACGAGTGCGGCATCGTGCCCACACGTGAGCCCCCAGAGCGTTTTCCGGTCAGCTTCTACGTCGTTGCCATGTTGTTCATCATGTTCGACATCGAAATCATCTTCGTCTACCCGTATGCGGTCAACCGCGACGGTCTCGGGTACTACGGCTTCTGGGCGATCCTTGCCTTCTCCGTGATCTTCTTCCTCACGTTTGTGTACGAAGTTGCTCGGGGCGGCCTCGACTGGGGCCCGATCCAGAAGTACCGCAGCCTCGAGGCCGATGCCGCCATGGTGTCGCCCGAGCGCACGGCCGCTTCGACGATCCGTCGGGTCGGTTCCGACGGCCGACTTCCCGACGCCGACAGCTCGGGCATCGAAGCCGCGTAACCTCCGAACACCAGACCCTGGAATTCACCAGACCCTGACATCCAGCCGCACTTCGTAAGGGAGTCACAACATGGGCATCGTCAACGATGTGCTCGACGACGGCCTCGGCGGGCTCACACACAACGTCATCACTGGCAAAGTCGAAGACCTGGTCAATTGGTCGCGCTCGCGCTCATCGTGGCCGGCTTCGTTCGGTCTCGCCTGCTGCGCGATCGAGATGATGGCGACCGGAGCTGCGCACTACGACATCTCGCGCTTCGGCATGGAAGTCTTCCGCGCGTCGCCACGTCAGGCCGACATCATGATCGTGGCCGGACGCGTCAGCCAGAAGATGGCTCCCGTGCTCCGCCAGGTGTACGACCAGATGATGGAGCCCAAGTGGGTCATCTCGATGGGCGTGTGCGCCAGCTCGGGCGGCATGTTCAACAATTACGCCATCGTGCAGGGTGTCGATCAGATCGTCCCGGTCGATGTCTATGCCCCGGGTTGCCCGCCCACGCCCGAGACCCTGATCCACGCGATCGAGACGCTGCACGGTCTGATCGAGACCAACGAGATCATGAAGCGCCGCGCCGAAACTGGAGCCGGTGCCAACGTGCACGTCGAATACATCGAGGGCGGCTCGACGCCCGTGCTGCTCGGAGTCAAGGGATGAGCGACGACCAGAGCATCGACGTTGGTCCCGAAGCTGCTGAGCCTGCGACTCCGACGATCCACGGTTGCCCGGTCAGCGACTCGCACGGGCAAGCAGTCATTCATGCTTCGGTCGAGCAGTACCTCGACGTGGTCAAGGCGCTCGACGACGAGGGTTACACGATGTGTGCGGACCTGTGCGGCGTCGACTATCTCGACTTCATGGGTCGCTCGCTGCCCGACGGCATCACCGCCGAACGATTCGAAGTGGTCGTCAACCTGCTCGACCTCAGCAATCGTCGCCGCACTCGCATTCGTGTTCAGGTGCCCGAGGCCGAACCGATGGTCGCCTCGTTGTTCGACCTGTATCCAGGCACCGAAGCAATGGAGCGTGAGTGCTTCGACATGTTCGGCATCGAGTTTGCCGATCATCCCGACCTCACTCGCATCCTGATGCCCGAAGACTGGGACGGGTACCCACTGCGCAAGGATTACGAAATGGGCCGCATCCCGGTTCAGTTCAAGGGAGCCAACGCCTGATGAGCATCACCCGAGATTCAGACACGGACGCGCTGACTCCGACGACGTTGACCGGCGCCGAAGTCGCCGAGGCCGGCATCGACCTAGCCGTCGACACGCCCGACCCGGGCACCAACTATCACCTGTTCGTTGCTGGCACCGACGAAGGGGCCCAGACCCTCAAGCCGCGCAGCCAGACCACGGCACGCGAACTCATGCGCGAGGTCGGCTCGGTCCTGCGGATGAGCGAGGCAGAGGCCGCCAACTTGGGCGAGCTGCCCGAGGACCCCGAAGAAGATCAAACGATGATCATCAACATGGGTCCTCAGCACCCATCGACGCACGGTGTGCTTCGGTTGATGCTCGAGCTCCAGGGCGAGACCGTGCTGCGTTGCAAGCCGATCATCGGCTACCTCCACACCGGCATGGAGAAGACCGGCGAGCAGCTCACCTACATGCAGGGCGGCACCAACGTCACGCGCATGGACTACTTGAGCCCGCTCAACAACGAGCTCGTGTTCTCAATGGCGACGGAGAAGTTGCTCGGCATCGACGGCGACATCCCCGACCGAGCCGTGTGGATCCGCATGCTGCTGTCCGAGCTCAACCGCATGTCGAGCCACCTGCTGTTCATGGCGACCAACGGCATGGACCTCGGTGCTGTGTCGATGATGATCTACGGCTGGCGTGAGCGCGAAGAGGTGCTCCGGTTCTTCCAAGAGGTCACCGGCCTCCGGATGAACCACAACTACATCCGCCCGGGCGGCCTTGCAGCCGACCTTCCGGCTGGTTGGCGCGATGGTGTCCTTCGCATTCTCGATCTCTTGCCGCCTCGTCTCGACGAGTACGACACACTCATGACCGGTCAACCGATCTGGCGCGAGCGTCTGCAAGGGGTCGGTGTCATCACGCCGAGCGAAGCACTCGCACTCGGTGCGACCGGGCCGATTCTCCGATCGACCGGCGTCGAATGGGATCTTCGCCGCGATCAGCCGTACATGCACTACAACGAACTCGACTTCGATGTCGTCGTCGGGTCGTACGGCGATGCATTCGATCGGTATGCGATTCGGCTCGCCGAGATTCGCGAGTCGATGGAGCTGGTGCGACAAATCATCGAGCGCATCCCCGCGGGCGACTACCGCATTCAGAACAAGAAGGTCACCCCGCCGCCGCGTGCTCGCATCGACGAGTCGATGGAAGCGCTCATCCACCACTTCAAGATCTTTACCGAAGGCTTCAAAGTGCCCGAGGGTGAGGTGTACGTCGCGCTTGAGAGCCCGCGCGGCGAGCTCGGCTGCTACATCGTGTCCGACGGCGGACCGAACCCGTATCGCATCCACATGCGCGATGCGTCGTTCGTCAACATCCAGTGCCTGCCGCACATGATGCGCGGTGGCCTTGTGGCTGACGCCGTGGCCATCATCTCCTCGGTTGATCCGGTGCTTGGCGGCGTCGACCGATGAAGTACTTCCCGCTTGCCGCGCACATGGTCCTGAGAGACGGCGTCGACCGATGAATCCGCGTTCCGTATCTCGCGGCACTGCCGCGCTCGTGGTGCTGGCATTGTTCGGTGCTGCCTGCGGTGACGACGCTCCTGGTGAGAGCGACATCGCCACGAGCGAGGTTGAGGCAGCGGCCGAGTCAACTGTCGCCACTGCGCCGACCGACACCGAGCCGGCCACGACTGATACCGAGCCGGCCGCGACCGATGGCTTCGTGTTCACCGCGCCGACTGACGACTACGTCATCACCTTCCCCGGCGAGCCATCGTCGACGCCGCTCGCCATTCCGCTGCCGACGGGCCAGGTCACCGCCGAGGCCTTTATTTATGAAGATGGCGGCGATGCGGCATACTTCACCTCGGTGTTTGACTATCCCGAAGGTTCGATCGAGAGTGATCCCGAAGTCGTGCTCATCGGGGCACGCGACGGCGCTGTCGCCAACGTCGGTGGCACCCTGCTCGACTCCCAATTCGTCGACCGCGATGGGGTGCCCGGAGTTGCGTTCACCTTCGAGGTTGTCGACGGTTCGACCTCGGGTGATGGCAACGCGCTCGTCTTTGTCGATGGGCTGCGGTTGTACCAGTCGTTCGCTCTCGGTTTCTCGGGACAGACTGACCAGTTCCAAGCGTTCCTCGACACCTTCATGTTCACCGCCGACCAAGCAGGAGACAGCTGATGAGCCGTCTGTCCGATCACAACGTGTTGTTGGCCAAGGAGATCATCGCCCACTACCCAAAGCAGAAAT
>CAXMZV010000257.1:0-6174 GCA_964199985.1 Candidatus Ilumatobacter isfjordensis
TGTACCCGCAGAACGGCGGCGCACCGATCGATGGCGTGATCGTGATGGACCCCTACGTCATCCAGGCACTAATGAAGTACACCGGCCCGATCGACGTAGCTGAGTTCGCCACAACCGTGCAGCCCGGCAACGCGGCGCAGTTCATCCTCGAAGATCAATACCTCCTCGCCGGCGACGACGGCAACCCGGAACGAATCGACGCTCTCGGCACCCTCGGCGACCAGGTGATCTTGCGCCTCCTCACCGGGTCGCTGCCCGAACCACCCGAACTCGCCAAGGACCTGGGCCCGCTCGTCGACGAACGACGGCTCCTCGTGTGGACAGACAATGAAGCCGAACAAGACCTGCTCGACCGCGTCGGCCTGCTCGGTGCGATCCCCGCCCTCGACGAGGCAGACGGCGGGTTCAGCGTGTCGGTGACCAATGCCAGCGGCAGCAAGATCGACGTGTTCCTCGACCGAGAGGTCACTGTTGAAGTGCAAACCGATCCGAACGGGTTGCGGACCTTGGTTGCCGACGTGACGTTCACCAACAACGCCCCAGCGAGCGGGCTCCCTCGCTATGTGATCGGCAATGCAATCGGCCAGCCCGAAGGATCATCGCGACTCTGGGTCACCTTCTACGGCCCGCCGTCGCTCGCCGCGATACAGCTGAACGGCGAGGAGACGGCGGTTTCGCCGCTGGCCGAAGCCGGCTGGATGGGCTATGCGCAATACCTCGAGCTGGCGCCTGGCGAGTCGGCGACATATCACCTCGAATTTGGGCTTGACCCGGTGGCCGTTCCTGCCGATGAAGATGGTGGCGTCGAATCGTTGCCACGTGCTGTTCCCACCATTTGGGAACAGCCGCTCGCTCAGCGTGGCGGATGAACTTCGGTTCGTGGACTTTTACCCAAGAGTCCGATAACTTAGGTACGGATATCTATGGAGGCATCACAATGAAGAAGTTCGCACTCGCGCTCATGGCGTCGGCCGCAATGGTCCTCGGTATGGGCGTCGTCGCCAACGCATACCCGCCAGGTGCCGGAGTCGTTACTGTGAGTTCGTCGACGGTAGGTCCGGGCGCCCCCTTCACCGTCTCGGCCACGTGCCAGCCAGGTGAGATCGTCACATTCGTCTTCGAAGGCGACACCGTGACCGTCACATGTGGCGCAGCCGGTTCGGCTGGAACCGCCTCGATGCTGAGCCTCTCGAGCGCTGGCATTGCGTCCGCCACCTTCACCGCTCCGACTGAGCCGGGCACCTACACGGGTACGACGAACGGCTCGTTGACCGGCGACCTCGGTAGCTTCACCATCACGGTGGCCGCTCCGACAACTCCCGGTAGCGGCCTCCCGGCCACGGGTACTGACGGAACCAGCACGATGACCCTCATCGCAATCGGCCTCTTCGCCGTCGGCGCCGGGCTCTTCGGTGTCTCTCGGTTCCGCAGCCGCACCGTCGCAGCCTGACGAATCTGAACAACTGACAATTCCGTAGAGGAAGAGCGTCGCCTTCGGGCGGCGCTCTTCTGCGTTTTCGGGCTCGTGCACGTGGGTGATCACGCGCTGCGCTGGCTTCGCGTGAGCACATGGTCCGTCCGACGTCTCGTGTGGTCACACGAAGCGACTGGCCCCGAAGTAAGGCGGCTGCCTGATCGCTCGCGTCAGTTGGCGTCGAAGGTGGCCATGTGGGCTTGGCCTTCATCGCATGATTCGGCGAGCGGGCACCACCGGCAGCTGCTGCCGGGCCGCTTGATCGGGGGGCGTTGTTCGGCGCCGAGTTCGACCATGGCGTTGATGCCGTCGAGCGTGCGCCGCACCGCGGTACGCAACAGACGCTCGCTCACATCCTCGGTCTGGGCCTCGCCGGCGTCGAGATAGAACGTCGCGAGCTTGCGTGGTGGCACCCCGCGTACGAGTGTCTCCACCAGTGCATAGAACCCGAGGTCTTGTCGATGGCGAGGCCCCGCCCGCCCGGTCTTCAGATCGATGATCACCTTGCGACTCTCGTTGCCCGAAGGCCTGCCGATCATCAAGTCGACCCGGGCCCGCAACAGGATTGGACCCGAGACCGGCCACTGCGCAGCGGCCTCGGTGACCGGATTCGCACGCCGGTCGAGCGGCGGGAAACTCTCGACGAACTTGGTCACGCGCTCCGTTGACAGACCACGAGCGTCGGCCTCATCGCCCTTGTCGAGGGTGGCGATCCACATCCCGATACCGCGATCCTCGTCGGCCAGTCGTGCCATTGCCTCGTCGACCAGCTCGGTGGGGGAAGGCTCGCCACGCCACCCGAGCAGCAACTGGATCGCTCGGTGCGCGATCTGCCCCTTGGCGGTGGCTGGCGTCCACTCGAACTCATCAGGCGCGAGGAAATGTGCTTCGCAGTCGAGGACCGAGGCAACGCGGTGCTTGGTGACGAAGAGTTCTTGACCGTCGTCGAGTCGTTCGGCAAAATGATCGAGTGCGACACGCATCTCGGTACGGATGTCGGCAACAAGATCCTCATCGAACACGAGGGGCTCGCCACTGCGACGAAGCGCCTCGAGCGTTTTGCGTTGGATGGGCGTGAGGCTGGACAGCGCATCGTGGCTGCCCGTCTTGTCGGCCTCAGCGCTCACGACGTCGAACTGTACCGAGCTGGGCTGAGCGCGCCGCGTCGTCGGCGGTTGGCGAATAGTTGGCAGAGGTCCGGCACAGCCCGGCGCACGGTCGATAGCCTCGGCCCCGCATGAAGAACCAGTGGATGGCCTACGTGATTGTCGCAGTGATCAGTGCACTCGCTGGCGTCGCCATTGCCGGCCCGCCGAACAACGTGGGATCCGAGCCGACCATCGTCGTGCCAGCCACAACAGTTCCAACGACCACTGTGGTGACGACAACAACAACTGAGGCGCCCGCCGCGGACGTCGATGAGCCTGTCGAGACCACACCCGTCGCAACGGACCCCCCCGAGACGACAACCACCGTTCCAGAGACGACGACCACGACCACGACAACGACAACGGAGCCCGAGGTCGAGAGAGCGAGCGTCGTTGTCGCGTCGGTCAATGGCGCCGGCACTGCGGGCCTGGCCACGCGAGTTCGCAACGAACTCATCGACGCTGGGTTTGCGGAGGCGCGGGCGACCGATGGCACCAGGCTTGTTGAGGACACGGTCATCTACTTCTTCCCGTCCTTCGAGCGTGAGGCGGCCGAAGTCGCGGAAGCACTCGGTCTCGAACCCGCCGGCGTGCGGCCGATCGAAGAAGCACCCCGGTTCGGTCAGCTCGATGGCGACCAAGTCGCCGTCTACATCGGCAGCGACCGTTCCTGAACTCGACCCCTGATCGCTCGCGCGACCAACGCTTGATTCGAACCGTCCTCTCCACGTGAACCGCAGCACAATCATCAACACCGCCATCGCAGCGCTGATCGTGGCGCTCGTCGCTGCCGTGTTCGTCCTCGAGGGGAGCGGCGAGGGAACGCCGGCAACCACGACGACGACGTCCACTTCGACAACAGTCGCTCCCACCACGTCAACGACGAGCACAACCTCCACCACGACGACCTCCACCACGGTCGCCACGACGACCACAACAACGACCGAGCCACTCGAGCTCGAAGTGCCGTTTCCCCGTGAGTTGTACTCGGTGGTCGTCGTGAACGGCTCGACAGCGGGGGAGCGGCTGGCGCCGGCCGTCGACCAACTGATCGAACTCGGCTACGCCAACGTGCGCGGCCTCGTCGGTGCCGTTCGCGCGTCCAACACGGTGATCTACTACGTCGAGACTGCCCCCGGAGCTGCCGACCGATTCCGCACCGACCTCGGCCTCGGCCTCGACGTCGAAATCGTGCCGCTCGACGAAGCGCCGCCAATCGCTGGTCGTAACGACGCCCAACTCATCCTGTACCTCGGCGGCAGCTGACGGCTCGAGCGGACACGCTGGAGACGAAGACCCCGGGGGTGGGGGACAACGTCTCCGGAACCTCCGACAGGTCGTCCGGCAACTCTGTGAGCGCGCGTCGTCATAGTGAAGGCATGGAGTTCGCCTCGACCGTCGACTTTGCCCACGCGGCACGCACGCTCAGCCGTGCAGCGCGTGGACTGGGCATCGAGGCGCCGAGCTACCGCTGCCCGCCTCGGTTCGTCGGCGTCGATCGCACCATCCGTCGGCGTCCGAAGGGCGCGGTCGTGTCCGTCCGCGTGAAAGGTCGGCCTCGTGCCGCCGTCCTCGCCGACATGATCGAGGGCGTCGTGGTTACGAACAGGCTGGTGCCGCCCCACGCCGACCGCGTGCGAACCGACCTGTGGGCCGTGATGACCGAAGGCCTGGATATCCAGCTCTCGCACGCTGCCCGGTCACACGGCGAACGAGGGGCAGCATGACCGACGAAGCGGGTCCGGGTCTAGCTAAGCTCAGTGCCATGCCCACGCACATCGTCAACACGCATGAGGCCAAGAGCCGGTTGTCGGAGCTGATTCGGCTCGTCGAGGATGGTGCTGACGTGATCATTGCGCGCAACGGCAAGCCGGCGGCCAAACTGATCCCCTGGCCACCGGAACGGCCGCAACGTATGCGCGGCACGTTGGCAGGGCGAATCCGCGTGAACGGCGACATCGTCGGGTCAGATCCCGACGTTGTCGAACTGTTCGACGCGTCGGCTGAGTCGCCATGAACCTGCTGCTCGACAGCCACGTCGCGCTGTGGTGGCTCGGTGACGACAGTTCACTTGGACACGTCGCCACTAGCGCGATCGAGTTGGCAGATGTTGTCTACGTGTCGGTGGTGACCCCCTGGGAACTTGGGATCAAACGCGCCGCCGGCAAGTTGGAGCTGGACGTCGATCTCAGCGCCGAACTGGTGCGAGTCGGCTTCAAGATGCTGCCGATATCGACCGAGCACGCAGAACGAGCGCCGAGCTTGCCCATGCATCACCGAGACCCGTTCGATCGCATGCTCGTCGCGCAAGCCGAGGTCGAGTCGCTGGTGATCGTGACGGCCGACGATGCGCTTGGTCAGTACGGGCACGATCTCATCGACGCACGCCGCTGAGGTTCAAGAAGCGCGTGGTTCGCAGATGACGACCGGAATGTCACGGTCCGTCTTCTTTGCGTACCCGGCGTAGCCCTTGTAGGCGTCGACGATCTTCGGCCACATCTCGGCCTTCTCATCGGCAGTGGCGACTCGAGCGGTCACGTCCACACGTGTGCCGTCTGCGGTCACGAGGGTGACGTCGGGGTTGGCAACGATGTTGAGATACCACTCCGGGTCGCGATCGTCGCCTCCTTTGGAGGCCACGAGCACGTAGTTCCCGTCCTCTTGGAGCGGGGTGGTGAGCATGTTCGTGCGCGCCTTCCCGCTCTTGCGGCCCACGGCGTGCAGTTCGACGACCGGCATCGAGCCGATCGTGTTGCCGAGGCGACCGAACGAGATCGTGCGGATACTGCGGTGGACGAGGTTCATGACCTTCATCCCTGTATCTGCGAGCGAGTTTTGGAGAGCCATGGTTCCAGCGTACGCGCCACCGAACGGCGAGTCGCTCTAACCTGTCCAGGCGTGTGAACGCAAGTCACCGCCCGGGTGGCGAAACTGGCAGACGCGGGGGGCTTAAACCCCCCTTCCACGAACGTGGAGTACGGGTTCAAATCCCGTCCCGGGCACTCATACGCTGGTGTTATTCAATCCCAATGAGTTGAGCTTGCTAAATCGGTCGATATAGAAGCGGATGCGAAAAGGATAAACTGCCACCAGGGTCACTCGCACCCCTTGAATGTCTACAGAGTCAAAAACGATAGCGCCAAAAACGGGTATGTAATCGGCCACAAAATGGGTGTCAAAAGCCCCACGGGACATAAACGCATTAAGGGTTTAAAGGGAATCAAGCATAAATTCAATGTGCAGACCCATCGCTATGATGCCACTAAAGCCACAAAGAATTTTAATCTATATGAGAATTGTGAAGATACTTTGTGCGACTGGTAAGCAATAGGCAATGTTAAAAAGCAAACAGCCCTGCACGGCAATCTGCCTTGCAGGGCTGTTTTTTATCCCCCATCTCCTGAGGATTTTTGGGTTCCTATAATAATTCAGTGATCCAACAACCGTTTTTAGCGAGAGGCAGCAATTATTTTGTTAGCTACCCATTTATCCTCTTGCTTCTCGTAAATCACGGTGACCCTTACACCTTTTTTTACCTTTCCCTCAATAACC
>CAXMZV010000258.1:0-6132 GCA_964199985.1 Candidatus Ilumatobacter isfjordensis
CTCCGTCGCTCGAGCGCTCGTCCTCGACCCGACACTGATCATCTGTGACGAGCCCGTGTCGGCACTCGACGTCAGCGTGCAGGCCCAGGTCCTCAACCTGCTCGAGGACCTGAAGGAGAAGTTCGGGTTGACACTGGTGTTCATCGCCCACGACCTCGCGGTCGTCAAGAACATCAGTGACAGGGTCGCGGTCATGTATCTCGGCAAGCTGTGCGAGGTCGCCTCAAGTGATGATCTCTATGCGCGCCCTGCGCACCCGTACACCAATGTGCTCCTGGATTCGATTCCCGAGCCCGACCCCGAAGCAGATCACAGCGTCGGCAAGATCTCCGGTGAACCTCCTTCGCCAGTCGCTCCGCCGTCCGGCTGCCGGTTCCATCCGCGATGCGCCTACGCCACCGACATCTGCTCGCAGGAAGAGCCGCAGCTGCGGCCGATGGGCGACGGCCACTTCGTCGCTTGTCATCACCCTGTCGAGACCCCCGTTGCACTCAGCTGAGC
The DNA here is from genome assembly GCA_964199985.1 of Candidatus Ilumatobacter isfjordensis. Classification (GTDB taxonomy): domain Bacteria; phylum Actinomycetota; class Acidimicrobiia; order Acidimicrobiales; family Ilumatobacteraceae; genus Ilumatobacter_A; species Ilumatobacter_A isfjordensis. The sequence goes on from CAXMZV010000258.1 coordinate 502, forward strand.
AGGCCCTGGCCGGCATGCTCCGGCTGCTACGTTCCAGCACATGACCGCTGTGATCGCTGCTGCACCTGCACGGATCGCGCAACGTTCGACCGACATCGGTGCCACCCTGTCGTGGTTCCAGCACGGGCCTCGTGACCCGACCACCTGGCTCAGCAGAATCGGCCAAGGTCCCACGGGTGCGGGCCATTTCGTTCGTGCGACGCTCACACCCGATGGACCGGGCACCCTGTCGCTGCAGTGGACCCAGGGCGACATCGTCGTCGAGACCTACGGGCCTGGCGGCGCCTGGTTGCAGCAGCAAGCTGGACGCATGGTCGGCGCCGCGGACACCGACGAGCATGGACTGGAAGCGTCGGACCATCCGGTGGTGGCCGCCGCTGCTCGCGCGAACCGCCACCTCCGAATCGGGGCGAGCGGCAACCTGTATCACGAACTGCTGCCGACCATCATCGAGCAGCGCATCACCATCGGCGAAGCGCATCGGCAATGGAAGCGACTGTGCTTCGAGTTGAGCGAGGCGGCGCCCGGTCCGTTCACCCGACTGCTGCTGCCGCCCGACCCTGCGGTGTTGGCGCTCCGTCCGAGCTGGTGGTTCCACCCCCTCGGGATCGAGCGCAAGCGAGCCGAACCGCTCATCAACGTTGCTCGTCACGCATCCAAATTCTGGAGCTGGTCAGCACGGGGCACCGACGAAGCCGCCGCGAAACTCCGATTGATCCCTGGTGTGGGTCAGTGGACGATTGGATCGGTGCTCGGTCCGGCCTTGGGTGACCCAAATGCTGTCGCTGTCGGCGATTTCCATCTGAAGAACATGATTGCTCACAACTTGGCGGGCGAGGCACGCGGAACAGACGAACGGATGTTGGAGCTGCTCGAGCCATACGTAGGCCAGCGGGGTCGCGTGGTGCGATACGTCGCACGTCACGGCTCGGCCGCGCCGAAGTTCGGCCCCAAGAAGCGCATCATGGCGATGCACGCCTGGTGAAACGTCGATCTGTGCGCGACGAAGAACTCCACGGGGCAACGACTGCGAATCGGTTGAAGGACATTGCTCGGCGCGAACGTCAGGCCCTCGACACCGACTTCACCGAGCCGCCCGATCGGCCACTTCAACAGGACATCCGCGACCCGCGCTTCATCCGGGCCCTCGTTGTCGGCTTGACCGTCTACCTGGTGAGCCGGCTCTGCGTCATCGCTGGCGCAGGAGTGCGCGCCGCTCAGCAGGTGGTCGACGTCCGCAAGGACATCGCAGAGGGATTCCTCGATAAAGCAGAGCCGAGTGCTGGATCAACAATCAGCAATGTCCTCACGTCGTGGGACGGTCGCTGGTATCTCGAGATCGTGCGCGGTGGCTACCCCGACAACATCCCGGACAACATCACCTACGAGCAACTCGAGGCCCGAGCCGCCTTCTTTCCGGTCTACCCGTGGCTGGTCCGAGTGGTCGATTTCGTGCTGCCGGGTGGTGACACGCTTGCTGCGCTGCTGACGAACTTCATCCTCGGTGCCGTGTCCGTCGTGTTGGTCGGCGTGTTGGCGCGCCGCTTGTTCAGCGTTGCCGTCGCGGCGCGATCCATGACGCTGTATGCGGTGTTTCCCGGCAGTTTCGTTCTGTCCTTCGCCTACGCCGAGGCCACCTTCATTGTCGTTGCGGCGCTCTGTCTGCTGTTCCTGGTCGAAGAGCGCTGGCTGTTGGCCGGATTGGCAGCGGCCGTCGGCACAGGAACGCGCCCGAACGGCGTCGCGCTGGTCGCCGCGTGCGCAGTGGCAGCGGTTCTTGCCATCAGGCGTCGGCGCGATTGGGCGGCCCTGGTGTCGGTGGCGCTCGCCCCGCTCGGGTTCATTGGTTTCCAGCTCTATGTCGACGCACAAACCGGTGAGCGTGGTGCCTGGTTCCGTGTACAACGCGAGGCGTGGTCCGAGGGAACAAGTTTCGGCGCAACGGCGGTTGCCAACACGTTTGGTTTCGTGACCAGCCCGCTCAGCTCGCCAGCCGACGCGCTGACGGCACTCAGTCTGGTGACGATGTTTGCGATGCTGTGGTGCTTGTGGAAGCGCCATCTGCCCCTCCCGCTTGTTGCGTTCGTCGCCGTGGTGATCGCACTCATGCTGATCCCCGAAACGGTCACGGCTCGGCCGCGCTTCCTCTTCACTGCGTTCCCGTTGTTCATTGCCGTCGGAGCCTGGTGGCCCGAACCTGGGAGTGATCCCGATCACCATCGTGCGAGCTGGGACCGTTCGGGCTGGGATGTCGTCCTCATTCTCGGTGGTGCCGGTCTCGCGACACTGACCGGGCTCTACGGGGTCTTCGGAGCTATTCCGTGAGCCGGTGGACGGTCCGGTTGGCCCGTCGCATCGACATCGTCTTCCTGGCCGCACTCGCCTACCTGCCGGCCCTCCTCAGCTCACCTGGCCGGATGCCGGCCGACACGAAGCTGTATCTGTACACCGACCCGGGTGGGCTGGTGCAGCGAGCGGCTTCGACCTTTGAACCCGACCAGTTCGCCGGGTGGGTGCCACATCAGCAAATCACCTACCTCTGGCCGAGCGGACCATGGTTTTGGCTCTTCGACGCGCTGTCGGTGCCGGACTGGATTGCCCATCGGCTGTGGATCGGGTCGATTTTGTTCGCTGCGGGCCTTGGAGTTCGATCGTGCGCTCGCCTCATGGGACACACCGGCCCGGCGGTGCTCGCTGCGGCAGCCGTTTATCAACTCTCGCCGTACGTATTGCCGTACGTGTCCCGAACATCGCTGTTGTTGCTCCCATGGGCAGGGCTCGGCTGGGTCGTGGCGGCGACGATCCGGGCCACTCGATCCGGCGGTGCGACCTCACGCCTCGATCGGTGGCGCGAACCAGCGATCATCGCGCTCATCGTCGCCACTGTCGGCTCGACCAATGCCACCGCACTGGCCATGATCGTTCCCGGTCCAGCGCTGTGGATCGTGCTCCGGTTGTGGCAACGCGAGCTTCGACTTCGTCACGCTGTGCTCATCGCCGCTCGCGTCGGGGCAGCGTGCGTTGCGGTGTCGGCATGGTGGATGGCCATGCTCGTCGTGCAATCACGATCGGGGGCACCGGTCCTGCTTTACTCCGAGACACTCGAGGACGTCAGCAGGAATGCCACGGGCCCGGAAGTGTTTCGCGGCATGGGCTATTGGCTGTTCTACGGCCGCGACGCCTTCTCGGCGACCACCACAGCATCGATCGACTACCTGACCAGTTCGAGTCGTATCGCCATCAGCTTTGCCGTGGCGATCGCAGGTCTCGTCGGAATTGGCTTCGGCCGTGGCGGGCAGCGGCAGTTTGCCGGCTTGCTCGCGGTCGCCGGCATGGTGCTCGCCGTCGGGGTACATCCCATCGATGATTCGTCACCGCTGATGCGGTTGCTTGTTGGTGACAGCGAGACGGGACTGGCGCTCGCGCTGCGCAGCAGCACGCGCGCTGTTCCGGTGCTCGTCCTTGGTCTGGCGCTGGGCACGGCTGCTCTGGTCGAGCGGGTGCCCACCACGCTCGTCGTACCGTCGGCACCTCTCTGGGCATCGGCCCGACGGGTCTGCGCGTTCGCGCTCGTTGCGCTTGCCGTCATCAACATGCCGTCGCTGTGGCGTGCCGAGTTGGTCGATCCGGCGATCGATCGCGACAGCGAACTTCCTGCGGCCTGGGCAGAGGCGGCCGCTGCGCTCGAAGACACTCCGACAAACACGCGGGTACTACAGCTCCCCGGAGCGGAGTTCGGTGCCTTCGACTGGGGCTACACGGTCGACCAACCGCTGCTTTCTGAGACCACCCGTCCATTGGTGACGCGGGATCTCCTCCCCCTCGGTACAGCGCCCGCAATGGATCTCCTCTATGCCCTCGACGACCGCGTGCAGGCAGGCACACTCGAGCCGAGTGCCGTCGCACCGATTGCGCGCCTCTTCGGTGTGGGTGCCGTGTGGATCGCCAACGACCTCGACGCACTCCGCTTTCGGACGCCGCCGGCAGGTGTCGTCGACGATCTGCTGGTTGACGCACCAGGGCTCTCCGGTCGGCAAACGTACGGCGAGGCCGTCGCCCCGATTTCCACTGCAGCCGACCTGTTCGGGCGTCCCCTCGTGGACGCCGACTCGATCGGAACCACCTCACGTCCGGTGTCCCCCGTCGTCGTGCTGGATGTCGATGACCCCACTCCGATCATCCGGGTCAAGACTGACGAGATCGTGTTCTCGGGCGCGGGCGACGGGGTCGTCGACGCGGCAGCCGCTGGGCTGATCGACGGCTCCGAGCTGCTGATCGCCGCCAGCGCTATGGACGCGGTCGACGCATCCGCTCCGGTCATCGTCACCGACTCGAACCGAGATCGGGCCAGACACTGGCGCTCATCGCAGGACGTGCTCGGCCACACCGAGCCGGGCGGCGCCGAGGTCGACGTGCTGGTCACCACCCAGTCAGACCAGCGACTGGACCCCTACGAAAACGCTGACGACGAGCGTGCACAGACCGTTGCAGTGCAGCGTGGCCCGCTCACCGCAGTCGCGTCGTCGTACGGCGAGCCCTTTGCCTATCGACCAGAGGATCGGGCCGTGATGGCCATCGATGGCGATCAGTCCACAGCTTGGTCGGTCGGCGACCACGGTGACCCCGTTGGCGAAGTGCTCCGGCTGACTCCCGACCGGCTGATCGAGACGCTCACAATCCATCAGATCGTGCCGCCACCCGGAGGCCGCTCGATTGCCTCGATCAGCATCGAGTCCGAGGCTGGTCAACAGCGAGTCGAGCTGACGGACGCATCAATCGACGGGACCGGCCAGGTTGTCGCACTGAAACAGCCGACGGGCACCCCGCTTGACTTGGTCATCAGGAGCGTGACGCCCACCACCGCCACGTTGCGGGCGTCGCACGCCGGCGTCGGCTTCACCGAGATCGACGCCGGATTCGGACCAACGATCGAGTACATCCGGCCTCCGGTCGACACGTTGGACAAGCTCTCCCCCGACCACAAATCACTCGACATCGTCTTCACTCGCGACCGGGTTGAGGCCACGTCTCACTGGCGTTCCGACCCGGAGCCGGTGCTCCGACGCCTCCTCCCCTTGGCATCGCCCGCGTCCTTCGAGGTCGCCGTCACCGTGCGCCTCAACCAACGCGCCAGCGACGCTGCGATCGCATCGCTGATCGGCAGCGAGGGCGCCGTCGCTGATCGACGGCTCCCCGGGGTGATACACCGCGGCGCCGCTGCCGTCGACGGTGACGTCGACACGGCCTGGTTGACCCCCGTCGACGACGTGATCGGCGCCCGTCTGACCATCGAAGCGGTGACTCGCCCGGTCGCCGTTCTGGACCTCGTGCAGCCCGTTGGGATGTGGTCGACAATCACCGAGGTCGTCGTGTCGAGCGCGGACGCCGAGGTAACTGTGCCGGTCCCGTCGCCCGACTCAGATGGTCGGAGCCGAATCGAACTGGCCGATGCGATGGGTGCCGTCGGCGAGCCCCTCACCATCACGATCTCGCAGATCGCTCCGTCAATCGTGATCGAGCGACGCTATGGCGACACGATCACGATGCCAGCCCGCATCGCAGAACTCTCCGGTACCGACGGATTTGACGCGTCGACAGCCCTTGACGATCGCACCGTTGCGTCAACATGTG
>CAXMZV010000259.1:0-6127 GCA_964199985.1 Candidatus Ilumatobacter isfjordensis
CCGCGTGTCGCATCGTCGAGCACGCGCTGCGCAACGATCAGTGCGAGGAGTTGCGCCGTGTCCGTGGAGGGGACGACGCTCGGAGGAACCCCGAAGCTCATCGCATCGAAGTCGATGGGGTCGAGGAAACCACCGCGGCGTCCGTAGGTGCGGTCCGGGACCGATGGGTCGGCGTCGAAGTGATCCTCGATCAACCAGTGACTGGATGGCACGTCGGTCATCCGGTCGGTGCCGGCCAAGATGTCGTTCCAGAAGCCGTTCGAATCGACCGAGCCGGGGAAGAGGGCAGACACACCCACCACGGCTATTGGTGGTCGTTTCGATGGTGGGAGTTGCGACATGGCGGGGGTCCTCAGTGGTGCGCTGATGGAGAGCGTGTGGTCAGAGTTCGTTGGCGACGTTCAATGGGCGGGGCCGGTAGTCGAAGGCAGCCGAAGGGACAGGCACGCCGTAGGTGCGGAGCTGTTGTGCCCGGGTGACAACGGCGGCGCCTTCGAGCAGGTTGCGTGCGACTTGCGCCGCTTGACGGTTGGCCGGTTCAGCCAGGAACGTGCCCGCAGTCCAGGCGTTGAACGCGCCCATCGCCGGCCCACACCAGATCTGGTAGTCGAGGCGGCGGTCGGTGGCCCCTTCGATCGACCAGCGGCTGGAGAGCCCGAGGTAGCTCCGGAACGTCAATGCCATCTTGTGGCGTGGGTTCTGCTCGGCCTCGACGACCTGCGACGGATCGCGATCGTTCCAGAACGCTTTCGTGTCGTCCCAGCATTGCTCGATCGAGGTCCCGAGAATCTTCTGTTCGAGCTCGACGCGCTCGGCGTCGGGAATCGCGTCAAGGGACGGGTACGTGGTGTAGAGGGAGTAGAGCTTCTTCGCCCGCGGAGCGAACATCGTGCCGCGCTTGAGGACCTGCAGCTCGACTCCGAGTTCGAACATGTCGGCCGCTGGGGCCATCGCGATGTCCGCGAGGTCGGCAGCGGCGAGCATCTGCTTGCCCTCAGCAGACAGCCCTGATTCGACGCATGCTTCGTTGACCGTGCCCGTGAGCACGTACGACGCGCCGAGCGCGAAGGCAGCGGCGGCGGCCTGTGGCGTGCCGATGCCTCCTGCGGCGCCCAGCCGAATCGGGCGGGGGTAGCGGTGCTGGGCAACGGCCTCATCGCGTACTGCCTGGATGGTGGCGAACAGCGGAGCAAGCGGACGGTTGTCGGTATGGCCGCCGCTGTCGCTCTCGATCGTGATGTCTTCGGCAACAGGCAACGACGACGCGAGCGCAGCTTCGTCAGCAGTGAGCTTGCCCTCGCGCACGAGCACTGCGAGCATCTGTTCCGGGGCCGGATGCACGAAGTGTCGAGCGACCTCGGGGCGCGAGATCTTGGCAAACACCATGTTCGGCCGTTGCACCATGCCGTCGACGTCGACGTGAATTCCGCTGTATGCGTACCTCACGATCGCCGGTGTCAGTGACATGTACGCGGCAGCCGAGACTCGGCGTACTCCTCGTTCGATGTAGAGATCGGCAACCGCCTCTTCGAGCGCAGGTTCCTGCGGCGAATGGATCAGGTTGCAGCCCCACGGCAGATCGGTGTGTCCGAGCGCCTCGTGCAGTTCATCGATCGCCGCTGCGACGACGTTGCGCTGGAGACCCGCCGCGCCAAAGAAGCCGAGGCAACCGGTCCGCGCCATTTCGATCACAAGTTGCGTCGTGGCAATTCCGTTCGCCATGGCGCCGGTGACGTAAGGGAATCGGGTGCCGTGCACTTCGTTGAAGCTGCGATCGCCGAGCCACTCCGGGTACATCGCAGGGAGGACGGCGATGACCGGCCATGCCCCGGCTGAGTCTTCGTCGACCAGCCCGCCACCGGTGGCGACGCCATGTTGCCCAGTGATGGGATCGACCACGACGTAGGCCCGTTCGCGGATCTGATGAATGGTGGCCAACAGATCGCCAGCGGCGAACGCTGGTGCCACCATGCCGCGCCATCCGCCCACCACTTCGGGCCGAACGCTCAGCGAGACAGGAGCGGAAAGATCGACCACACCACCGAACGTAGCGGTGATATCACGGTGGCAAGGCCGGGCAACACAAGTTACTCATGGGTAGATCCGCTGCGGCCGCCATGGTCCCCTACTTACCGGAGGCGGCCGTGACGAGGTACGAGCTGAACGGGACCCGGATTCCGACATCAGTCCGGTACGCAGCGAGGTCAGCTTCGAGTTCGGCCAAGGCCTCCAGCTGCCGCTCTTCGGGGCAGACGGAAGAAGCCCGTCGACCAAGGCAGCGCCTTGAGATGTTCGGGGACAGAGGTCGAGACCGGCGGAGCAGCCGAACCCATTTCGAGCACCGCACCATGCGCAGCGCCGCGAATCGCCAGTTGGTCCGTACCGTGCTCCACATCAATCATTCGCAGGAGACCTCATGACCAACCCCACCCCCGTCACGAAGTGGCAGGTCGATCGCCTCGACGATCTGACCGGCAAGACGTATCTCATCACCGGGGCCAACTCGGGCATCGGCTACGAGGCGGCAGTCCATCTTCGTCGAGCCAACGCCGATGTGATCGTTGCGGCGCGTTCACGCAACAAGGGCGAGGCTGCCGCGAGCACCCTCAGCCAGGTCAAGAGCAACGGCTCGGTCGAGCTCATACAGCTCGACCTGGCCAGCATGGATTCGATCCGCTCCGCATCGGACGCCGTCCACGCGCTGGTTGACGGGCTCGATGCCGTCATCAACAACGCGGGCATCATGCAAACGCCCCAGCAACAGACCGAAGATGGGTTTGAGCTGCAGTTCGGCACGAATCATCTCGGCCACTTCCTGCTGAACCACCTCGTGTTCGACCTGATCCAAGCTCGATCTGGACGTGTGGTCCCGGTCAGTTCGATCGCTCATCGCCAGGCCGACGGGATCAACTTCGACGACCAGATGTTCACCAACGACTACTCGCCAATCAAGGCCTACTCCCAGAGCAAGCTCGCGAACCTCATCTACGGTCTCGAACTCGCTCGGCGCCTCGACGCCGCTGGCTCATCGGTCATCTCGGCCAGTGCGCACCCCGGTTATTCGGCCACGAACCTCCAGAGCACCGGTCCCACCGGGTTCTTCAAGGCGTTCTACAAGTTGTCGAACCTGGTGGCCCAGAGCCCGGTCGACGGAGCAGTCCCCGAAGTCCTCGCAGCCGCTGGACGGGAGGCCCGAAATGGGGCCTACTACGGCCCAACGAAGCTCGGTGACATGCGCGGCCCCGTCGGCGAGAGCCAGATCTCAGACGCCGCACAGGACGTGGCGGCTGGCGAGCGACTCTGGTCGCTCAGCGAAGAGCTGCTCGACATCACCTGGTCGATCTAGACCCAGCGGCACGCATGGCTTCTCAGCGCAATTCGTTCCACCGATGCTGACGGCATTCGGTGTCGTCGCCGCAGCGGCCATGGTGACGTCCTACGCGTTGGAGTCTCGCGACCGTCGATGGATCGCCGTGTTCTCCGTGGCTTGCCTTGCCACCTCGATTTACGCCGTGGCGACGGGCTCATGGCTGTTCGCCATCCTCGAGTTCATCTGGGCAGCGATCGCGCTCCGACGATTCCGTACGGCCAACAAGGGCTTGCCGCGCATTGCTCGGGTCGGTCGAGCCGGACCCTGAGGACAAGCAAACGATTCATGACCTCCATGAGAAAACGTCAGATCCACGACCTGCTGAAGGGCATCGAAACCGGTGATCCAGCATCGGTCGAGGTGGTGAACGAGGCCAAGTACATCCAGCACAACCCTCACAACCGGGAGGGCAGCGCGGGTCTGGCGGAACTGTTCGCGCGCCTTGCCTTGTCATCGCCTCGCGTCGAAATTGTCCGAGTGTTTGCCGATGGCGACTATGTCTTCGCGCATACCGAGTACGACTTCGACGAAGTCGTGATCGGCTTCGAGGTCTTCCGGTTCGAGGACGGCTTCGCAGTCGAACATTGGGACAACCTCCAACCCAAGGTGGATGGGCCCAACCCGTCCGGCCACGCCATGACTGACGGGACGACCGACGTTGCCGACGTCGACAACACCGAGGCGAATCGAGAGCTTGTCACGTCCTTCATTCGGGACGTTCTCATCGACGGGCGACTCGAGCGACTGAGTGACTACGTCGATGCCTCGGCTTACACCGAGCACAACCCTCAACTCTCCGACGATCTATCCGGGCTGCGTTCGGCGTTGTCACCCAGCGGTGCAGACGACAGCCGGGCGGTCGACTACCAGCGGACGCACCGCGTGCTCGCCGAGGGAGACTTCGTGCTCACGGTGAACGAGGGCTTCCAGTCCGGAGTGCACAGTTCGTTCTACGACCTCTTCAGAGTGGCCAACGGCAAGGTGGTCGAGCATTGGGACACCACCACTGAGGTGCCCCCACGCTCCGAATGGCAGAACGACAACGGCAAATTCTGAGACCAGGGCAAGGGCCGACCCGCGGGTTGATCGCCCACAGCGAGCATTTCACTCGCGAGCACCAGCGACAGCGATCGGGTCGGCCCGTGTCATCGCCATGGTCGTCAGCAGCGTGGTGATTCCGACGGCGCCAGTGATGGCAGCGATCACGAGGCCCCAGAGCACCGCGACCACCCGTTCGTCGACCAGCGCGGTGACGACCGCCGACATGCTGATCGCCGTGCCGGCGGCGGCCACCGAGCCCAGGAGCGTCCCGGTCGCCACGACGGCGCCCGATTCCGCCAACGCCGCCCGGATCACCTGGCCGCGAGTCAGCCCGGTCAGTCGAAGGGCGGCAAATTCCTCGCGACGATCAGACCCTGCGACGACGACGGCGTTGACGATTGCCACCATTGCGAACAATGCCGACATCCCGAGCAGAGCGACCTGGATACTGCGGTTCTGCCGGTCAGCGTCATCGAGCAGCGAGGTGATCGCGTCGGGTGTGGTTTGGGCATCAACGCCAGCGGCGCTCAGCGCCGCGAGGACCACTCGGGTTGCGGTCGGACCATCGGTGATGATCGCCGTCTCCCGTGATCCGAACGCGTCGGGTGACGCCTCCTCAACGATGTCGATCGGAACGAGGATCTCGGCGACGGCGTTGAGTTGGAGCGGAAGAATCGCGCCAACCGTTGCCCGGTGTTCCTGGCCGCCAATGGAGATCGACGTCGCGTCACCGAGCTCCACGCCCATTCGGCCTGCCAAGTCAGCTGTGAGCCCAAGGGCGCCCTCGGCGAGGCTGACGAGATCGCCGCGTTCGGCCACCAGGTCATGAACAGCGAGGTAGGTGGCCGGCTCGACAGCGCGGCCCAAGATCGAGGTCTCGCGAAGATCCTCCGTTCCCGGATCTTCCGCCGCCATCACGTGGACCAATGCCGCCGTTGAGGTCGAGTACGTCACGACACCGGGCATCGTTTCCAACAGCTCGTCGATCTCGCCGTCGGAGACTGCGATCACATCGGAAGTGTGCAATGCAGTGGCCTCGACCCGCGTGCCCGCCTGCATGAAGCCAAGCCCGCCGGCGAGGCCGACGACCAGGCCGACGAGCACCACGATCGGTGTCGCGGTCGAGGCGGTGCGGCGCACACCGGTTCGGACGTTGCCACCAACAAGCTCGCGCAGCGCGCTGCGCGGGACCAACGCACGCGCCAGCATCGAGAGGAGTCCAGCGATCGGCGGCACGACGACCGGCGACCATGCCGCCAAGGCGACGACGAGCACAAATGCCACGTTGATCGACACCGCCAGCCCACCGTCAGGCCCGACCAGCGGCGCGACGATCATCATCGCGATTTCGCCGCCGAACGCAAGGAAGCCAACAGCCCATCGCCACGGGGTCATCACGCGATCGGGGCGAGGGCAGCCACGACGACGCCGACCCCGCACGAGACCAAAACGATCCACATCTGCCACTCGGTCTGGAAGCCCTCCGGCACGAGATCGAGCCCGACGAGCAGACGATCCTGGGCGTCCGCGACGAGCACCCCGGTCGGAATCCCGACGAGAGTTCCGATCGCGCCGACCAAGACAGCCTCACCGATCAACAGCCGTCGCACCTGCTGACGCCCTGCGCCGACGAGCCGGAGCAGGGCCATGTCGCGCCTGCGCTGGGCGACTGCGAACGCGAACGTCGATGACACGATAAAGATCGACACGAAGAAC
>CAXMZV010000260.1:0-6126 GCA_964199985.1 Candidatus Ilumatobacter isfjordensis
CGACGGGCTCCATCATCGTGATTTCGGGGCGCCCGCCGAGGAGCCCGCCGAACTTGCCCATTGCGGCCTTCATGCCGTCGCCCTTGCCGTGAACGCCCAGTGCTTCGCCATCGGTGTACATCTCGAAGAAGAAGTACACGCCCTCGTTCGCGGTGTCTTTGTGGGCGCTGTAGATCTCGAGGCCGGCTTCTTCGTCGGCAGCGGCAACCACTTCGGCGAGGACGGCTTCGAGTTCGGCGGCTTTCCCGTCGGCAGCGGTGAGCTTGGCAATGAGTGAAATCTTGGACATGGCCCGAAGTTAGTCGGGCGTTGCACTCACCGCCTGAACCCAAGGCTCCATGCGGTGACGCAGAAGTCAGCTCAGCTTCTCGGCAAACCAGTCGAGGATGATCTCGACGCGCTGCACACGGTGGACGGGGGACCCGCTCCGCGAGAGCTCGTGGTTCTCGCCCGGGAAGCGATAGAAGTCGACTTCCTTGCCCAGCAGCTTGAGTGCGACCCACAGTTCCTCGGCCTGCACGATGGGGCAGCGCCAGTCCTCTTCGGAGTGGATGAGGAGCATCGGCTTGTCGAAGTTGCGGACAGCGTTGATTGGCGACGCATCGACGTAGGGGCTCGGGTCCTCGATGTGGGATGGGCCATGCTCGGTCTTGAACATCGTCGCAATGTCGCTCGACCACTCCTCGGAAAGCAGGTTGTTGACCGATCGCTCGGAGCAGAACGCACGGAAACGTTCGCCGTGGTGGCCAGCCAGCCACGTGGCCATGAAGCCGCCGTACGAACCGCCGATCATGCCGACTCGGTCACGGTCGCAGAACGGATACCGCTCGAGCGCGCCGTCGATGATTGCCAGCACGTCCTCGACGTCGAGTGCACCCCACCCCGAGCCAGCGAGTACCGGGTGCTTTGGGCCAAGCACTGCCTGCCCCCAGGCTGCATCGCGGCCACTGCTGCCACGCGGGTTGCCGAGCACGACAACGAAGCCAGCGGCTGCTTGCAGCTGCGCTTCGTCGAAGAAGTAGTCGCCGTACTGCGCGAAGGGTCCGCCGTGCACGTTGAGGAGAACTGGATAGGTCTCCGACTCGTCGAAGTCGGCGGGCCGCATGATCCAGGCATCGATCTCGTTCGAGCCGTCTGTGGTGGGCACTGCGAACTTCTCCCAACCGAGGAGTTTTGCCGCGAGGTCGGCGCCGACCGACGTGCGTGGCGTTTCGTCGACGAACAGTTCGGGCGTGTGATCGATGGTGGACCGGGTGGTTGCCAGCGTGCCGCTGGCGGCGTCGAAACTGTGCACGGTGATGCGGCCCGAGGTGAGCGGTGTCGGTGCAGCGGACCCGTCGGCAGCGAGCCGGTACAGGTGGTTGTCACCTCGATCCTCGGCGGTGGCGAGCAGCGTGCTGTCGTTCTCCCAGAGCGGTGGCCGCATTCCGGCCAGGCAGAGGAACGTGCGATCGAGTCGGTCTGAGGCCCACGTGACGTCTTCGATCGAGAGGCCGTTCGAATCGAGCGGGATGACACCGACGCGAGCGTTCTGCGGGAAAAGCATGAGGTCGCCGCGGCCGAGGAACGCCACCTTGGTGCCGTCAGGTGAAACGGACGCAAACCCGATGTCGCCGTCGTGCGCGGTGAGGCAGCGGATGCCGTCCGGGTTCGCATCGGCGTCGAGGGGGAACAGGTAGAGGTCGGTTGCCATGTCGGAGTCCCAGGTATCGTGGCGTTGCGCCGAGACGACAAGGGCGGATGAGTCGGGCAGCCACGCGGGGCCGTTGTGCTGGAACTCGCCGGGGGTCAGGTTGCGCGGCGTGCCCGTGCCGTCGGCCGTGATCGCAAAGATGTGCTGAGGGCGATCGAAGATCCAGTCCTCGCCATTGAGCCGGCTGAACAGGCGGTCGACCTTGCGAGGCGCCCGCCACGCATCGCTCTCCTGCGTGTAGCGCTCGTCCTGTGTGCGGCTGGTGAAGGCAATGGTTCGACCGTCGGGCGACCACACGAGATTGCCGAGTCCGTCCGGCATCGAGCAGAGGGTGCGAGTTTCGCCTGGAGCGGCGACCGGCAGCACGTGCAGCGTGGACACGCCCTTTTTCTCACCGCGACGTGACGTGAACGCGAGGAACCGGCCATCGGGAGACCAGATCGGGTTGCTGTCGTGATCGCCGCCGGTGACCGGGGCATCATCGATCCAGATCTTGCTGAACGTGGTGTTCTTCTCGAGGCTGGTCGTGGCAACCACGAACGCCACTCGTGAACCGTCGGGGGAGACCGCGGGTTGGTCGACCGACGTGCGCCCGTCGATCAAACGCTCGGCGACACGGGTGTGCAGGGACTTCTCGGTGGTCGACTCGCTCATGAGCGCGACGGTATCGGCTTGGTTGGGGTCCGCTTGCGCAGTTTCAGGTGCCGAACGTGCGCATCTGGTAGCTGTTCGTGCTGATCGCCACGACGGTCTCGGCGGCCTCGTCGGCGGGAGAGGACGGACGATGTGCGGTCCGTGCCGTGAGCGAGATGAGGCCTACAGTCGATGGATGCCTGATGTTGATCTACGCGGTGCCCGCCTCTCGTACGACCTCGTGGGCACCCAGGACACTGGCGTCCCGTTCGTCTGGGGCCACGGCCTCACGTCGAGCCGGGCGGACGAGGACACATTGCCGCTGATCGACACGGCGGTCATTGGGGAGCAGCGTCAGGTGTTGCGCTACGACGCACGCGGGCACGGTCTGTCAGCTGACCTCGCGGCGCCCGCGGATGGCGACTGGGCTGCACTTGCGCTCGACCAGATCGCTCTCATTGATCACGTCGGCTGGGGTGACGTGGCAATCGGCGGTGCCTCGATGGGCACGGCCACGGCGCTGCACGCTGCGCTCTCGCTGGGTGACCGGGTGCGCGGTCTTGTCCTGGTCATCCCGCCCACGGCGTGGGAGACGCGTGCTGCGCAGGTCGACCTGTACGAGCAGATGGCAGCAGCGGTCGAGCGAGATGGCACGGGTGTGCTCGAAGCGGGCGCTCGAGCGACGCCGCCGCCGGACCCGTTCGCCGACGACGGCACCTGGCTCAACCGACGGCTGAGTGTGCTTGGCGCCGCGGACCCGAAGCGACTCGCCGCGATCTTCCGCGGGGCTGGGACAGCGGACCTCCCGCCGCCCGAGGCCCTCGCAACGATTGAGGCACCGACCCTGGTGTTGGCCTGGTCGGGTGACCCGGGCCATCCGGTCAGTACCGCCGAACGACTCGGCGAATTGCTTCCGAACAGCGACGTCGTGATTTCGTCGACCCGTGACGACCTCGACACGTGGACGTCACGGTGCTCCGCTTTCCTGGCGGAACGATGACTGCTCAGGACGGACCAATGGGTGAGGGATCAGCCGAATCCGAGCTGGCCAAGGAGCGAACGTTTGGTGGGTACGGACTCGACGTCGAACGCGACATTCGTTGCATCGATCTGAACCACGTGGGCGAACGCCAGGCCGAGATCGACGAGGAGATCTGGGCGGCAGCAACCGACATCGGGTTCTTCCAAGTCACCGGACACGGGATTCCGCAGCAGCAGATCGACGAAGCATTCGCGTTGGCGGAGGCGTTCTTCGATCTCTCGGCCGACACGAAGGAGCGGTGGCCGCTGCGCCCGGGCACGAACTCGGGGTGGGAGTTCCGGGCACAGAAGCGGCCGTCCACTGGCACCCTCGACCAGAAGGAGTCGTACCAAGTCACGACGAGCCGGATGGACCGGCTGGACCTCTGGCCGACCGACGATGAGCTCGCTGGCTTCCGGGCGACGATGGAAGCGTTCGAGAAGGCGAACTGGGAGTTGGCGATGCGACTGCTCGGCACGTTCGCCCGCAAGCTCGGCTTCGCCGGCGACTTCTTCACCGAGCGACACGACCCGGCGTCGCCCGAGTACCAGTGCACGCTGCGCCTCCTGCACTACCTCCCGATGCAGGCCGCCGACCTCGACGACAGCATCTGGAGAGCCGGCGCACACACGGACTACGACTGCCTCACGCTGTTGCATCAACGGCCCGGTCAACACGGTCTGCAGCTCTGCCCGGGTGCTGACGCCGCTCAGCGGTCTGATCCGGATGTTCTGCTCGGCTGGACCAGCGTGGATCCGACGCCGGGCACGATCACCTGCAACATCGGCGACATGCTGATGCGCTGGAGCGACGATCAACTCCCGAGCACGCTGCACCGCGTGCGCATGCCGCGGCCCGACGAATACCTCGGTCCGCGCTACTCGATGGCGTTCTTCGCACAAGCCGACTGCGACGCCATCATCGACAGCCCAAGCGGCCGCCACGCCCCGATCACCGCAGCCGACTACCTCCAGCAGCGAATCGCCGCCAACTTCGCCAGCTGATTGTCCGCCTGACCTCGCTCACTCACCGGGGTGTCAAGCGGACGCGGGAACCTTGGCGGTGGTGAAGCGCATGGCGCCGTCGACGATCGGTGCCTTGGAGATCAGCTTCTTGTCGGCGCTGTAGCTCTGGGTGTTGATCCAGGGTTCGCGATCGCCCTGGCGGGGGAGGAGCGGCATCATCCGCGCCATGTACCCGGAAGAGAAGTCGTCGATGAACGGCCGCTCGGGCATGTCCGCATCTTCGGGCCTGAGCCGCGGCGTCGCCTGTGTCATGCCCGACTCGGTCATGTGGTTGAGCAGGCGGCAGACCCACTCGCAGGTGATGTCAGCGCGCAGCGTCCAGGAGGCGTTGATGTAGCCGAACGATGACGCCATGTTCGGAATGTCTGAGTACGAGATGCCCTTGTAGGTCCAGGTCTTGGAGAAGTCGACCGGTTCGCCGTCGACGGTGAAGTCCATGTCGCCGATGGTGACCAACTGCAGGCCGGTGGCGGTGACGATGATGTCGGCATCGATGTGCTCGCCGTTGGTCAGCTGAACACCGGTGGCGGTGAACGTGTCGATCTCGGCGGTGACGACTGATGCATCCCCGCTGTTGATCGAATTGAAAAGGTCGCTGTCAGGGATCAAGCACAGGCGCTGATCCCACGGGTCGTACTCGGGAGTGAAGTGAGCCGCGACCGTGTCCTCGCCGAGTTCCTTCTTCACCAGCTTCAAGAGCTTCTCGCGGACCTTGTCGGGCTGGGTCCGCGTCTGTTTGTAGAAGAACTCGCCCATCGTGGCGTTCTTCCAGCGAGTGATGCCATAGGCGACGCGGTCGGGCAGCACTTTGCGGAGACCGTTGGCCACGATGTCGGATGCCGGTCGTGACACGACGTAGGTAGGTGAGCGCTGCAGCATCGTCACATGCGCGGTCTTCTTGGCCAATGCGGGCACCAAGGTCATCGCGGTGGCTCCCGATCCGATGACCACGACGCGTTTGTCCTCGTAGTCGAGATCCTCAGGCCACTTCTGTGGGTGAACGACGGGGCCGGTGAAGTCGGCCCTGCCGGGGAATTCGGGCTCGTAGCCACCCTTGTAGCTGTAGTAACCCGAGCACATGAACAAGTAGTTGCACGTGTAGGTGACAGTCTGCTTGTCGTCCTTGGGTCCGACCTGTGCGGTGACGGTCCAGGTCGATGTCTCACTCGACCACGACGCGTCGGTGACCATGTGCCGGAAGCGCATCTTCTTGTCGATGCCGAAGTCGGCCGCGGTCTCACGGACGTAGGCGAGGATCGACGGGCCATCGGCGATGGCCTTGGCCTGGGTCCACGGCTTGAAGCTGTACCCGAGGGTATGCATGTCGCTGTCGGAGCGCACGCCCGGATAGCGGAAGAGATCCCACGTGCCGCCGAGGTCGTCGCGACCTTCGAGGATCACGTAGCTGCGGTCGGCGCAGTTCTGCTGGAGGTGGTAGCCGGCACCGATGCCGGAGATGCCCGCACCGACGATGACGACATCGAAGTGTTCGATCGTGACGGGACCGCTCATGACGTCGCCCCGTGGCCAGCGGCGGCCATCCGTTCGAGCGTGGCGCCCATCTGGGCGTGCACGGCGTTGACCGCCTGCAGCGGACGCATCATCACCTTGAACTCGGTGATCATGCCGTTGTCATCGCAGGTGATGATGTCGACGCCGTTGACGTACTTTCCCGCAACTGTGGTCTCGAACTCGAGCATGGCGTGGTGGCCTTGCAAGATCGTCTTGATGTAACCGAACTCGCCCGAGCCGGA
>CAXMZV010000261.1:0-6105 GCA_964199985.1 Candidatus Ilumatobacter isfjordensis
GATCCTGCTCGTCGAGCCCGGCCAGCAGGAAGAAGTCGAGCTGCAGAAGTTGTTCGACGATTCCGACGACGAAGAAGACCTCGAGCCTCGCCCGCCGGTCATCACCGTCATGGGTCATGTCGACCACGGTAAGACCACGCTGCTCGACCACATCCGTGGTGCCAACGTTGTCGACGGTGAAGCTGGTGGCATCACACAGCACATCGGTGCCTACACCGTCACCAACGAGAACGGTTCGGTCACATTCCTCGATACCCCGGGCCACGCTGCGTTCACGCAGATGCGAGCTCGCGGTGCCGATGCAACCGACATCGTCGTCTTGATGGTCGCCGCCGACGACGGCCTGATGCCGCAAACGATCGAGGCGATCAACCACGCACGGGCGGCTGACGTGCCGATCGTGGTGGCTGTCAACAAGATCGACAAGGACAACGCTGATCCACAGCGCGTGCTCACGCAGCTCGCCGAGTACGAACTCGTTCCCGAGTCGTGGGGCGGCGACACCATCGTCGTCGAAATGTCGGCCCTCCAGGGTGTTGGCGTCGACGAGATGATCGAGCAGCTCCAGGTCGTTGCCGAACTCGAAGACTTGCAGGCCAACCCGAATGGTCGGGCCAAGGGCATCGTCATCGAAGCGCAGCTCGACAAGGGACGTGGCCCAGTGGCCACCATCCTCATCGACAAGGGCACCCTCAAGGTTGGCGACCCGATCGTGGCCGGCGGTGCCTGGGGCAAGGTCCGAGCGATGATCAACGACAAGGGCGAGCAGGTCAAGACCGCTGGTCCGTCCACGCCGGTGCAGGTGCTCGGTTTGTCCGATGTGCCCGAAGCCGGTGACGAGTTCCGTTCGGCACCCACTCCGAAGGTCGCCCAGACCGTCGGCGAGGCCCGTGCTATTCGTCTCAAGGCCCGTCATCTTCGTGAAGACAGCCGGGTCAAGACCGGCACGAAGCTCGAGGATCTGTTCGCTCAGATTCAGTCGGGCGAGAAGGCGTCGCTCAACATCATCCTGAAGGCCGACGTGCAAGGATCGCTGGAAGCGGTCACCGAGGCGATGCGTCGCCTCGAGCGTGAGGAAGTCGACCTGCAGTTCGTGCACCGAGCTGTCGGTGGGATCACCGAGAACGACATCTCGTTGGCCAACACGACCAACTCGACGATCCTCGGCTTCAACGTCCGCCCGGACGGCAAGGCCCGCAAGCTGGCCGAGCAGGAAGAAGTCGAGATTCGGCTGTACGAGATCATCTACAAGCTGCTCGAAGACATCGAGCAAGCGATGATCGGCATGCTCGATCCCGAGTTCGAAGAGGTGGTCACCGGCGAAGCCGAAGTCCGCGAGATCTTCCGGGTTCCGAAGCAGGGTGCCATTGCGGGTTGCATGGTGCAGTCCGGCGTCATCACTCGTGGGTCGAAGGTTCGCTTCCTCCGCGACGGCACGATCATCTGGAAGGGTGCAATCGCCACCCTGCGCCGCTTCAAGGACGATGTCCGTGAAGTCCGCGACGGCTTCGAGTGCGGTATCGGACTCGACGACTTCCAGGACCTCAAGCCCGGCGACATCATCGAGACCTTCGAAGACCAAGAGATTCCTCGTACGTGACTCCGTCACGTGCCGACTGACGTCGGCTCCATCGACTGCGTCGCTGCTCGAAAGTCGTCGGACTTCGTCCGACCTCGCTGGCGCTCGTAGGGCGGAGTTTTCCACTTCCTAGATAGGTTCGTTTCATGGCTCACCCCGACGCGACAAAGCAGCCGGATCTCGACTTCTTCTGGGATCCTGTTTGACCATGGGCCTGGATCACCTCCCGTTGGGTGGTGGATGTGCAACAACAGCGCTCGTACGAGGTCGACTGGCGATTCATCTCGCTGTGGATCCTCAACGAGGACGTCAAGGCTGACTGGTACACGCCTGAATATCGGGCGGGTCACTACCTCGGCCACAAGGGTCTCCGCATTGCGAACGCAATCCGGCTGCAGGAAGATGGCGAAGCGGTTGGTGCCTGGTACACAGCGCTCGGCGAAGCGCTGCACCTGAACAAGCGTCGTGACGAAGCCCGTGCCGACAACGAGGCCTTCCTCGAAGCGGTGCTTGACGAAGCCGGATTCTCTGCGGCCTATCTGAGTGACGCCGACGATGACAGCCACGATGAGTATCTGCGTGCCGAGACCGAGTTGGCGTTGAGCCGCACGGGCAAGGACGTCGGGACACCGATCCTCACCTTCCGGCCCGGTTCTGATCGAGAAGGCAGTTTCTTCGGTCCGGTCATCTCGAAGGCGCCGAAGGGCGAGGAAGCATCCGAACTCTGGGACGCCGTCGAGAAACTGGCGACGTCCGGCGTTGCCGAACTCAAGCGCTCGAACCGAGTTGCCCCCGACTACACCTGACGATCACACTTGGGGTCAGACCCCAAAGTGTGGTGCTCAACATCGAAGGAACGACATGGCACAACGACGTGGCCGCAACAGCAGTGGTCCCAAGTATCCGCGCAGTGCACGCGTGGGTGAGACGCTGCGCGAGATCATCGCCGAGGACCTTGTGCGTCTCGATGACGAACGACTGGCCTTCGTGACGATCACGTCGATCGACGTCGACCCGGAACTCAATCGCGCCATCGTCTTCTTCGACTCGCTGACTGGCGAAGATGGAGATGACGAGATCGTGATCGCCCTCGATGAACATCGAATTCGGCTGCAGTCATCGATCGCCCGGCAGATCAAGGCGAAGAAGACCCCGATTCTCAGCTTCAAACCCGACATCGTGATTCGCTCTGCCGAACGCATCGACACAATTCTTCGGGCTGATCGCGAGCGCGACAGCTACCGATCGCCCGAAGCCACCGACTGACGTCACCGGTACTTCAACATGGCACGCAAGAAGCCAGCGACGACTCATGGGATTGCCGTGGTCGACAAGCCCACCGGGGTCACGAGTCACGACGTGGTCGGGATGCTCCGCCGACGGTTTAACGAACGCCAGGTCGGTCATGGTGGCACGCTCGATCCGAGTGCCACCGGTGTGCTCGTCGTTGCTGTCGGCAAGGCAACGAAACTGTTGCGCTTCGTCGAGAAGACCAAGAAGGCCTATCTCGGTGAAATCGTGCTGGGCACTGAGACGAACACGCTCGATGCCGACGGTGAGGTCACCGCCACCCATGACATGGCTGGCGTGACGTTGGAAGACGCACAGTTGATCGTGGCCGAGCATTTCGTTGGCGCCATCGAGCAGATTCCGCCGATGGTGTCGGCGATCAAGATCGACGGCAAGCGCCTCCATGAACTCGCCCGCGAGGGCATTGAGGTTGATCGTCCGCCACGGCCGGTCACCATTTACTCGTTCCAACTGATGCCGACCGACGAGCCGCACGTGTTCCTGGCCGCGGTGGAGTGTTCATCGGGAACGTACATCCGAACACTTGCGGCGGATCTCGGCACGCTGCTCGGCGGCGGCGCACACCTGCGCAACCTTCGTCGCACGGCGGTGGGTCGCTTCACGATCGGGGAGGCCAAGGCGCCCGATGATTGTGTGCTGCTCCCCGTCGAGGAGGCCGTGCGGACACTCGATCGCATCGACATCACCCGTGACCTTGCCGACCTTGTGGCCAACGGCCGTGTGCTGCCAGCGTTCGAGGGGGATGGCCCGTGGGCTCTGTTCGATCCGGGCGGTGTACTGGTGGCGGTGTACGAGGCATTCGGGGACGAAGCCAAGCCGGCCGTCGTCGTCCCGCAGAACTGAGCCGGTGAGGTCCTCAGCCGTCTTCGAATGGCTCCGGGCGGGCCGCCACCGATAGCGTCGGCGCCGTGCAGATCATCACCGACCAGTCGTCGCCAGCGTTCCCCGGCGAACGCACGGTTATCACGATCGGCGCCTATGACGGGGTGCACCTCGGCCACCAAGCGGTCATCTCGCACGTCCGTCAGCAAGCGGCCGACCTCGGCGCTCGATCCGCGGTCGTTACGTTCGACCGCCACCCTGCGTCGGTGGTGCGACCGGAGTCAGCGCCTCTCCTGCTCACCGCTCCCGATCAGAAGATGGAGTTGCTGGAAACGACGGGTGTCGACGCAGTGATCGTCGTACCGTTCAACGACGAACAGGCCGCCGAGAGCCCAGAGTCATTCGTCGATCGAGTCTTCGTGCGGTGCCTCAACACACAACTGATCGTCGTCGGTGAAGACTTCCACTTCGGCCGACATCGCGATGGCAACGTCGATTTGCTCCGCAAGCTCGGTGCCGAGAACGACTTTGACGTCGAGCCGCTGGAACTGCTGGCCCGCGTCGACGGGGTCGGTGAACCGGTGAGCAGTACCGCCATCCGCCGTGCGCTTGCCGGCGGTGACGTCACACGAGCCAACGAGATGCTTGGTCACGTCTTCGAAGCGCGCGGCTCGGTTGTGACCGGAGATCAGCGTGGTCGCCTGCTCGGCTTTCCGACGGCCAACGTCGAAGTACCGAACACGATCTCGCTCCCCGCCGACGGTGTCTATGCCGGCTGGTACGAACGCCCGTCCCGTGAGTCGTATCCGTGCGCGATCAACCTGGGACGGCGACCGACGTTCTACGAGCATGCCGACAGTTCACTCCTCGAGGCGCACCTCCTCGACTTCGAGGACGACCTGTACGGCGAGCGAGCGCGAGTGCGGTTCACACACTTCTTGCGCAGCGAGCGCAAGTTCGACGGCATCGAAGCACTCAAAGAACAGCTCGACCTCGACATCGCCCATGCGGGCCAGTTGCTCCGATAGCTGCGTTGCGTGAACTCCTCGGTGCCTGAAGGCACCGTCGTCGTCACGCGCCTTGCTCTCGAAGCACCTGGCTCGCCATGAAGAGGAGAAGAGAAGATTGGGCCAGCCCCAGAGACTCGGCCATCGACCGCTACCACAGCGACGGGACCTTTGAGCGCTGAAGGCTACGCGGGCCAGATGACGACAGCGTTGGCGTCGTAGATGCTGGCAATGATGTCGGTGCCGAGGCGGGAGGCAGCATCCGGGGTGTCGGCGTCGCCGAAGATACCGATCTCGGCGTAGGCATCGAGTTCGGCCTGCAACTCGGCGTCGTCGGGGACGCCGTAGCCGACACCGTCGGGCGTCGTGGCCTGGATCAATGCTGCGTCAGTGTTCCACCTGAAGATCTCGCCATCAGGCTGGAGGAACATCGGATTGCCGTTGGCGTTGATCAGGTCGATCGCGACCTGTGCTGCACTGTCAGGATCGACGAGTGCGTCGGCCAGGCCACGCATGGTCGCACGCATGAAGTCCTCGGCCGCCGTCGGATGATCGGCGACGAACGCAGCGTTCGTGTAGATGACACCGAACGACCCGGGCACACCGAAGTCGAGCGGATCGAACAGGTCGAACTCGACGCCGGCGCGCTCGAGGGCGCCCGGCTCGTTGCTCTTGTATCCGGGGAAGCCGACAATGGGCTCGATGGCGATGTGTGCAAGCGGGTCGAAGCCCTCGACTGGAACGGTCTGATAGTCCTCGTCGATCGTCAGGCCAGCCTGGAGCAGCATGGCCTCGACGCTCGGCGGGATCTTGAACTTGACGCCGATCGTGGTTCCTGCAAGATCTTCGAGCGAGGTGATGTTCTGGTCGGGCTTGACGATCAGCGAATCGATCGCCGTCCGACCCTCGACTGCGGTCACGATGAACTCGGCATCGTTGGCCGTGGCAAAGGTCGCGACCTCGCTGAACGACCCGCCCGAGGCGAACTGAGCGTTGTTGTTGGCAATCAGCGGATAGTTGTCGATCGAACTGCCAGGCTTGATGTCGACGGTGAGGCAGAGATCCTCGTAATAGCCGGCGTCGGCGGCGACGAGAACGTCGACGATTGACGCAGCTGCGGCGAAGTCGAAACCCGTGAGGTAGGTGATGGTGCCGGCGGCTTCGTTGGCCTCACAGCGGGCCTCGGGGAACGCAACGCCTGCCACCACGTCGGTATCTCCACCAGCGGCCGGAGCGTCCGACTCGGTTGGGGCGACGGATCCCTCGGTTGTCGCGGGTGCGTCGTCGCTACTGCAGGCAGCGAACACAGTGGTGGCGACGACGAGGGACGTGATGATGTGGCGCGATCGCATTGGTGGCTCCGAAACGGTTCGAGGACAAGCGGAT
>CAXMZV010000262.1:0-6102 GCA_964199985.1 Candidatus Ilumatobacter isfjordensis
ACCACGATCCGGTCACCTCCCCGATCCGTGAAACTCTCGGCCTGGCATCGATCCGTCGTCCATCAGGAGTTCGCCTCCTCAGGAAGCAACGCATGCGACAAACGCTCCCGGGCAGTCGAGGTCAGGGAGTAGTCGATCCAACGACCGCGCCGCTCACCGGCAATCAAACCGGCGCCTCGCAACACCTTGAGGTGATGCGACCACAACGACGGTGACACCGACGCGACGTCGGCCAAGGTGCACGCACAACTCGGACCATCGCGCAACTCCTTCAGAATCGCGAAACGAACCGGCTCCCCCAACACGCGGCACAGTTCAATCACTGTTGAATCATCCACAACACCACGATGCGCCCGACACTAGGCGCCGAGCAGAGCAGAAGGTCCTGACCAGCTGCAACACCACAGCCCGATTGCGGGGGCCGTCGTGGGCTCGTGAATATCGAGCACGCTGCTTGGGCCGTGATGTGGGGCCGCACGCGTCGTTGGGTCCGTGATTCCGGGCGGCGGAGTGTGGGCGCATTCGAAGGCGCAATTGACCATGGTCGCATCTTGCGCGGGCGGCGATCCAGGAGGGGAACTCGCTCGTTCCACTTTGCTCCGCTTGGCCAACGTCAAGGGTTGGTTCTTCTCGGACTGATGGAGAGCAGTCCGTCAGTCGGGTTCGTCGTTGTCGGATTCATCGTCGTTGGACGTGTCGTTGTCGGGTTCGTCGTTGTCGGATTCATCGTCGGGTTCGTCGTCGTCGGATTCGCCGTCGGGTTCGTCGTTGTCGGACTCGTCGTTGTCGCCGGGTTCGTCGCGGTCGGGTTCGTCGTCGTCGGACTCGCCGTCGGGCTGGTCGTTGTCGGACTCGTCGTCGGATTGGTCGTCGTGGGGTTGGTCGTCGTCGGACGGGCTGTCGTCGGATTGGTCGTCGTCGGATTGGTCGTCGTCGGACGTGTCGTCGTCGGGCGTGTCGTCGTGAGTTGCTGGTGTGCTGTCGTCGGAGTTGTTGCCGTCAGATTTGTTGTCGTCCGTGCGGGTGCTTTCGGGCGCCGGGGTGGATTCCAGTGGTTGCTCGGGTTGGGGCGTTTGGTCCGGCAGGGTGGGGTTGCTGTCGTTGTCGAGCCAGAACTCTTCTGTTGTGCCAGTGCGGTGATCGGTGATCACGACGTGCAGTAGGTCGCCGTCGAGTACGGCACGGACGTCGAGCGTGTCGCCGGAACGGTTGAATGCGATGTCAACTGTGGTGTCGGTGAAGCTGACCTGTGACTTCCAGCCAGGCTCGGTGTTCGCGAATGCTGCGACAACTTCGGCGTTGGTCACACCGATGTCGACGGTGCCTGCGTCGACTGCTTCGAAGCTGTAGAGGGTGTCCGCTGAAACGGATGGCTCTGGCAGGACGGTTGCTGGGAGTGTGGCCGGTGGCGGCTGGTTGGTGTCGCTGATCGCTAGGGATTCAGGCGGCGTTCCGCGGTCGGGGAGTACGGGGACGTCGACCAGGCCGGTTGCGTGCATCCCTGCGACGGATGCGGCGGCAGCGGACACGCCGATCATCAGCTTGCCCAGGGTTGTGCCCGTTGCAGCAACGGCGGCGAAACGGAGACGCCGCTTTCGTGCGATCGAGAGTTCGTCGGTGGGTGCCGGCGCAGCTCCAGCGGCGTGGGTCGCGTTGTCGATGAATGAGCGCAGTTCGGGGCTTGGTTCTGGGGCATCGATGGCGGCGAACTCGGCTTTGATCGCGCCGAGAAGTCTGCCGAGCTCATCGCTGTCTCGGTTGCCCGAGAGGAGGTGTTCGACGGTGTCGTCGTTCAGCTGTTCGCCCATGTCAATAGGTTCAACGCCGTTGGAGGTCTGAGGGGTGCGGGTCGTCGGACAGTTTCTTCTCGAGTTGGCGAAGTCCCCGTCGCTGGAGGGCCTTGATTGCTCCGACGGATCGGCCGAGAGTTTCGGCGATCTCGGCGATGGTGAGCCCGTTGACGAGTCGCAACATCAGAACGTCGCGTTGTTCGTCGGTCAGTACGGCCAGCTGTGACTGCACCCAATTGGTTCCGATGCCTCGTTCGACGTTGTCGTCGCTGTGATCGCTGTGATCGAGGGCAGGTTCCTTATCGACGATGGTGGGGCGGCGACTGCGGCGGCGTGCATCGTCGATGAGTTTGTTTCGTGCGATCGTGAAGATCCATCCTCGGAGATCGTCGTCGTTGCCGGTGAACTCCGCGAGGTTGCGAAACGCAGCGAGGAACACCTCGTTGGTGATGCCTTCCGGGTCGTCTGCGCTCCGGGAGTGTGCGAACCGCGTGACTGAGCCGGCGAGGGTGTTGTAGATCTCGGTGAACCCCCGGGCGTCGCCAGCGCGCGCCCGCTGCAACGCTTCTGGGAGTGTGGGGTGCATGCGGACTTTCGGAGGTCGGTGCTCGCTGGGTTCAATGAGTCATCGGTCCGGCCGCCGACGAAGTTGACCAATCGGGAGTGTGCCACGAATCAGACGTGCTCTGTGTCACGCGATCGTCACACAACCGCGATCCGTCAACTTGGCGAACGCCTTCAGTGAAAGATTCTTTGGTCGACCCGTACCCCCGGGCTGATTCTCGACGTTGAACGCTGCAACTCACCGAACGCGGTTGCCCAGCCGGTACCCGCTCATCATGACCCTGACATCAAGGGCCAACAAGGAGACCTCATGAGAATTCGATCCCTCGCCGCTGCTGTCGGAGCCACCGTGGTTCTGCTCTCAGCCAACACAGCTTTCGCGCAGACGCCTCCGACCGACGACGCGACCGTCGTGCCGGCCACGACCGAGACGACGATGGTCACGCTGTTCGGCACAGGAATCAGCCTGTCGATCGGTGTCGACCCGGCAGGAAACCTCACGTCGGTCGAACTCACCGACGGCGCAGGCGCAGTTGCTCCTGATGCCGTGGCGACCGAAGTGTCGCCACGCGAGGTCAAGTTCGTGATTGGTGTCAACGCCACCGAAGTCGAAGTCGAAGTCGATGGCAAGAAGATCACGACCGAGGTCGAAGCAAGCGCGCTTGCCGACCTTGTCGGTACCCACACCTGGTCGGGTGAATTGTTCGGCACCGGCAACGGTGTCACCGAGATCACGTTCTCAGTTTCCGACAACGGTGGCGCTCCCGTTGTTGAGCTGGTGTCGGCGACTGGCCCCGGTGCAGACTCCGCAGTGGTCACCGTCGATGTGAGCAGTGATGAAGACGAGGCCGAGGCCAAGCTTCGGATCGAACTCGCTGACGCCAGCGGCAATCAGGCACGCTTCACCGTCAAGGTCGAAGTCGAACAAGAAGATGACGGTCAGGTCGAAGCCGAACTGAAGATCACCGTTCGCAGCGACCTCTTCGCATCCGAAGACTCTGCGGGGGTAGCCGCCGACCCGACCGTGAACACCCCAATCGACGTCACGGACGACGACGACGAGTCTGACGACGACGAGTACGACGACGACAAGTCTGACGACGACGAGTACGACGACGACAAGTCTGACGACCACGACGATGACGACGACAAGTCTGACGACGACGACGACGACGATGATGACGACGACGACGATGATGACGACGACGACGACGACGATGACGACGACTGACCGAGCCCGGCGGTCTCGCCACCGAGTAGCCATTGCGGTCTCCTTGAGCACGCTGTTCATCGCAGCGTGCTCAGGGAGCAGCGATGTCGTCGACGAAACATCTGCCGATACCGCCTCAACGGCTGCTGAGACAACCGCACCCGAAACCACATCGACCAGCACGATCGAACCCGATGTGGAGACAACGACCGTCACCACGGTCCCACGACCCGAGCCGGCGATTGCACTGGCCTCTGCAATCGAAGCCCTCGGGGTGACCTACGACTTCGAGTCCGAAATAACGACTCCGGCAGGCGACACCGTCGCCGTGTCTGGCTCACGCAACGGTGACGCATCACAGTTCCGCATCACAGCGGGAGGAGCTGCGCTCGATGCGATCGCAATCAATCAAGACGTGTGGCTTCGCCAGGACGGCTCAGATGAGTGGCTTGCATCGACCGAAGCCCCGAGCGGCGACCCTCTCCAAGCGCTCGCGACCCCCCTTGAACTCCGGTGGTCAATCGACGATGCTTCGACGCTCGACGCCACGTACGCCGCAGCGAGTTTGGGACTGGACACAGGCGAGAACGTCGCGGTCAAGATCACGGTCGACGGCACCGGCATGCGGTTCGAATCAGTCACCGGCGCAACCCGCCTCGTGACAACACTTCAACCGTCAGCCACACCAGCAGAAATACAGCCACCCCCGACCTGAACCCGGAAATGTTGATGCCCGGATTGGTGGCAGGGCCAGGCTTCCGGCGAAGTGTTCGAGGTCTGAATGCTGATCAGGTGGCGCATAATCCCACCGCGGCAAGAGGCGCAAGCTGTCCCAGGATCAGCGATCGAAGTGCCGAGACTGCGCTTCCGGGGAGGCGTTGCCAGCCCGTGATTATCGACTGCTCAGCACGTCTATGGTCGTCGGCGCATCACCACCCACGTGAAGGGCTGCGTGAGGCCACCCGGCGTTTGGTGAACCTCGTGTTCGGATCGTTCGAGTTCGAACGCGGGCGCGAACTGAGCTGCGAGCTCCTCTGGGCCGTACTGCACGATGGGAAGCCCGGAACAGTGGGTTGGTCCGCCCGGCGCGAAGCATCCGACCACTGCGACGCCTCCCGGAGCGACCGCCAGCGCGGTGGCAGTCGTGTACGCCGTTCGGTCGGCTGGTTCGGTGAGGAAGTGGAACACGGCGCGGTCGTGCCACAGGTCCCACGTCTGTTGCGGGCTCCAGTCGGTGATGTCGGCAACAACGATCGAGATGCTCGGATGGTCCCCCAAGCGTTCGCTCATTGCCGCGAGAGCCTGTTGCGAGATGTCGAGGACGGTCACTCGGTCGATGCTGTCTTCGACCATGCGGTCGGCGAGGCGCGAGGCGCCGGCACCGATGTCGATCATCGATGCGGGGCAAGGTCGTAGCGACCTGATCAGCTCGAGCGACATCGTTGGTTCGAGTTGGAACCAGCTCAACTCGTCGAATGGCCGGCTGCCGTACACCGAATCCCAATGGTCGCTGTGAGCAGGCATGGCGGTGACCTCCAACTCCCAGCATCGTCTCAGGTTCAAGAGCATCACATGGGCCCAAGGTCACCTCGTGGGGCAGACGGACCTCCACGGTCACACGCTCACCGGCATGGTTCGCTACCCAATCAGACGATCAACTCCCTGAGACTCGGGTGCGGCAGCGACGCCCTCGTCGTGCCTCAGCGGCGCTCAATCATCACCGGGGCGCCGACCACACTGACAGCCAGCGGCGCGACTTCGACCCACTCGCGATCGGCACGTCGGCGACCCGCGAGAGATTGCGTGCCATCGAGGTCGAACTCCAGTCTGACTATTCGGCGATACTTCGGTGAT
The DNA here is from genome assembly GCA_964199985.1 of Candidatus Ilumatobacter isfjordensis. Taxonomy (GTDB): domain Bacteria; phylum Actinomycetota; class Acidimicrobiia; order Acidimicrobiales; family Ilumatobacteraceae; genus Ilumatobacter_A; species Ilumatobacter_A isfjordensis. Next base: position 5,419 of record CAXMZV010000262.1, read on the forward strand.
GAAGAAGACTGTGGTCGGGGTGGATGGTTCGGATGCATCTCGTGACGCGTTGCGGTGGGCGATCGAGCACGCTTCGGAGGGTGAGGAAGTCAGAGCGGTCTATGTCTGGCAGATGTACCGAGGGCCCCGACCTGATGTTGTCCCGGTCTCGGAACTGCAACTGATCCGCCCTGAGGCTGACCGCTTCATTAGCGAGGTCGTCGACGCCGTGATTGCTGAACTGGATGGCCCGCTTCCTGGGGTCGAGGGGGTGTCGTACTACGGTCATCCGGGACGGTGGCTGGTCAACCTGTCGGACGAAGTCGATCTTCTTGTGGTTGGGAGCAGGGGCCTCGGCGGCTTCAAGGGCCTGTTGTTGGGTTCGGTGAGTACCTATGTGGTCCACCACGCCCATTGCCCGGTAGTGGTCGTTCCTGCTGAGCCAATCGACGACGAGCCTGCTGGTTGACGTCTCAACGGGTTCGGTCTTGGTTTCGGGCTTCGGTTTCCATCGCTGCGAGTCGGGTGTAGTAGTCGGGAATTTCGTTGAGGTCTGCGCGGCCTGCTCTCAACGCTCTCGAAACACAAGGTTTCGTACACACTGCAACACCGTCGCGACGTTGGAGGTGCTGTCTGCGCCCACGCCGAGAACATCGACGCTTCTCTCATCGTTGCGTGCACCCACGGACACACCGGGATGCCGCG
>CAXMZV010000263.1:0-6096 GCA_964199985.1 Candidatus Ilumatobacter isfjordensis
CATGATCGGCGCCGAAATGGGCTTGTCGGGCAACGAACTCGATCGGCTGCGCTGGGCTGGCCTACTCCACGACGTTGGCAAGCTTGCGATCTCTCCGGAAATTTTTGAACAAGCCGGGCAAGCTCACCGCCGAAGAATTCGTCATCGTCAAAAAGCATCCGATGGAGGGCAAGACCCTGGTCGAGCCGCTCGTCGCATGGCTTGGCGAGGCCTCGCGCGTCCGACACGACGACCTCGTCGTCCGAACCGGACGAGCCGGCGACCACCACCACCACCACGACCACCACGACCGAACCGCCGCTCGTCGGCGAGGATGAGAGCCTGTACCTCCTGCCCGGAGGATCCGGCGATCAGGCCTCGCAGTGGCTGCTGCCGTTCGGTCGCGAGCGTCCGGCAGATGGTCCGCTCTACAATTACGACACGGACCGCGACGACTTCCCGGGTCTGTTGATCGCGAAGGACGGTGCGGGCGTCGCCGGCACCGACCCGACCAAGGTGCAGCGATTCCGCACAGCGTTCAGCAGCGTTGGACGCCTCGACGGCGATGTGTTGGTGGAACTGGACGTCGCAGCCAAGGATTTCGCCAAGCAGGACATCCACGTCGAGATCGAGTTGCGCAAGTGCGACACGCAGGGCTCGTGCGGGTCGCTCGGCATCGCCGAACGGACCGTCCAGAACGCCGACCGGTTGAAGAAGGCGATCATCGAGCTGGAGGGGATCGATGCGGTGTTCCAGGTCGGCGACACCCTCGAGCTCCGAATTGCGATACTCGACGACTCCGAGGACGACGCCTGGCTGGCGTTCGGCACACGGGATTACGACGGTCGCATCAGACTCGCCGATTGATCAGCGCTTCGAAACCCTGTGACAGCGGCTCGGTAGCGTGGACTCATCGCTCATCATTCGGCTCTCGACGCGTTCTCGCCCGCAGTTCGTGAGTGGTTCGCGGGGTCGTTTCCCGAGCCGACGTCGCCGCAGGTGCAGGGGTGGCCACACATTCGCAATGGCGAGCACACGCTGATCTGTGCGCCGACCGGGTCCGGCAAGACGCTCACTTCGTTCCTGTCGTCGATCGACTCACTCACCACCAACCCGCGGCCCGAGGAGCGCTCGCATCGCACCCGAGTGCTCTACATCTCGCCGCTGCGCGCACTGGCATTCGACATCGAGAAGAACCTGCGGGCGCCGCTCAAGGGAATCGAGTTCGCCGCCGAGCGTCTCGGTGAGCCGTTCGTTGCTCCCGAGGTCGGCATGCGAACCGGTGACACGCCGTCGAATGATCGTCAGAAGCTGATCCGCCGACCGCCCGATCTGCTCATCACCACACCCGAGTCGTTGTACCTGATGTGCACCTCCGCAGCGCGCGAGACGTTGGTCGGTGTCGAGACGGTCATCATCGACGAGATCCACGCCATGGCCGCCACCAAACGTGGTGCCCACCTCATGCTCACGCTCGAGCGTCTCGAAGAGATCACCGAGAAGCCGCCGCAACGAATCGGCCTCTCGGCCACACAGCGGCCGCTCGAAGAGGTTGCTGAGTTCCTCGGAGGATTCAGCGAGCCCGGCGTCAAACGGCCCGTGCAGATCGTCGATGCCGGCATTCGCAAGACCCTCGAAGTCGAAGTGGTCATCCCGATCGAAGACATGTCGGGCTTGGGCCGGCCTGCCCACGACACCGCCACAAGCGGATCGGGGTCGAGTGTCGCCGGCTCCGACATGGGCGATTCACGGTCCTCGATCTGGCCATCGATCTATCCCGAAATCCTCAAGCGCATCCTCGCCAACCGCACCACGATCATCTTCTGCAACGCCCGCCGCGCTGCGGAACGACTGGCAGCCAAGCTCAACGAACTGGCTGTCGAAGAAGGGGTGCCCGGCATCGTTGATGCAGAGTCGGGCTTGATGATCGACGAGCTCGTCAAGGCTCATCACGGGTCTCTGGCGCGTGAGCAGCGCGTCGTCATCGAAGACCAATTGAAGCGTGGTGACCTGCGCGCCATCGTGGCGACGTCGTCGCTCGAACTCGGTATCGACATGGGCGCTGTCGACCTCGTCATCCAAGTCGAATCTCCCGGCGCCGTCAGTCGTGGGTTGCAACGCATCGGCCGCGCTGGCCACCAGGTCGGCGAACCATCGCGCGGGTCGATCTTCCCGAAACATCGCGGCGACCTGCTCGAAGCAGCGGTGGTGACGCGGCGCATGATCGACGGCGAGATCGAAACGACGCGCTACCTCCGTAACCCACTCGATGTGCTCGCGCAGCAGATCGTGGCGCATCTCGCCGCAGTGGAGGAGTGCTCGGTCGACGAAGTCGTCAACCTGGTCCGTCGCTGCGCGAACTTCGCCGAGATCTCCGACGAGCTGATGAGCAACGTCCTCGACCTGCTGTCGGGTCGCTACCCGAGCGAAGAGTTCTCCGAGCTGCGGCCGCGCATCGTCTGGGACCGCGTCAACGACACGCTGCGCGCCCGCGACGGGTCGAAGCGTCTTGCCGTCACCTCCGGCGGCACGATTCCTGATCGTGGACTCTTCGGTGTGTTCCTCCCCGACGGCACGCGAGTCGGCGAACTCGATGAGGAGATGGTCTACGAGTCTCGCCCCGGCGAGAACTTCGTGCTCGGCGCATCCACGTGGCGGATCGAAGACATCACCTTCGAGCGGGTCACCGTCACACCTGCGCCGGGTCAGCCGGGCAAGATGCCGTTCTGGCACGGCGATCGTCCGGGACGACCACTCGAACTCGGTCGGGCGCTGGGTGCCTTCGTTCGCGAGATTCACGAACTCGATGACGAGTCCGCACAGCAACGGTTGATGGAGCACTATCAACTCGATGCGTTTGCTGCCGGCAACCTCACGCAGTATGTCGCTGAGCAGGTTGAGGCAACGGGCGCGGTGCCCGACGACCGAACCATCGTGGTTGAACGCTTCCGCGACGAGATCGGTGACTGGCGCATCTGCATCCTCAGCCCGTTCGGCACGCCCGTGCACGCACCGTGGGCCATGGCAATCGAACGTCGGCTGATGGATCAGTACGACATCCCCGTCGAAACGATGTGGGGTGACGACGGGATGGTGCTGCGGCTGCCAGAGTCGGCCGATGAACTTCCCCTCGAAGCGATCCTGATCGACCCCGAAGACATCAACGAACTCGTCGTCGAAACGCTCCCGCAGACGGCCCTGTTCTCCGCACGCTTCCGCGAGTGTGCTGGCCGGGCGCTGCTGCTCCCGCGGCGCCGGCCCGACAAGCGCACGCCGTTGTGGCAGCAACGTCAGAAGGCCGCCGACCTGCTGGCTGTTGCATCGAAGTACCCGACGTTCCCGATCCTGCTCGAGGCCTCGCGGGAGTGTCTCCAAGATGTGTTCGATGTGCCAGCGCTGCGCGAAGTGCTCGGTGATCTGCGCTCCCGCAAGGTGCGTGTCGTCAGCGTCGACACTGGCAAGGCGAGTCCGATGGCGTCCAGCCTGCTGTTCAACTGGATCGCTGCGTACATGTACGAAGGTGACGCACCGCTCGCCGAGCGTCGTGCCGCGGCACTGGCGCTCGACCGTGACCTGCTGCGCGACCTGCTGGGTGCCGAAGAGTTGCGCGATCTCCTTGATCCCGAGGTGCTCGCCGATGTCGAGCTGCAGCTGCAGTGCCTCACCGGTGGTTGGCGGGCCCGGTCGGCCGACGAGCTGCACGATGTGCTGCGCAAGGTCGGCGATCTGTCGGCTGCTGACATTGATCTCCGCTGCAGATCAGCTGCCGACGAGGCCGCTGCGTTACGAGCGAGCGAGGCTGAAACCGCCGCCGCCAGCTCGCAGGTCGACGCGGTCGGCGTCATGTCAACGGCCGAGCCAGCGGATGACTTCGAAATTGGTATCGAGCACTCACGCGCAGGCAACGAGCAGGCAGCGGAATGGCTGGCACAGCTGTTGATCGAGAAACGTGCGATTGAGATCTCAGTCGGCGGCGAGACCCGGTACGCAGCGGCCGAAGACGCAGCTCGCTACCGAGATGGCTTGGGGTGTGCGATCCCGTTGGGTCTGCCCATGGCGTTCACGGAACCCGTCGCCCGACCGCTCGAGGAACTGGTCGGTCGATATGCCCGCACACACGGTCCGTTCGTTGCGGCCGACGTAGCTCGCCGCTTCGGTGCGCCAGTCGAACGAGTCGCCGGGGCGCTCGCAGCGTTGGAAGGCGAGGAACGAGTCGTCATCGGTGAGTTCCGTCCCGAGGGTGTGTCGCGTGAGTTCTGCGAGGTCGACGTGCTGCGCCAATTGCGGCGTCGATCGTTGGCGGCACTGCGCCGTGAGGTCGAGCCGGTCGAGCAGCACGCGTTTGCCCGCTTCCTGCCGGCATGGCACAACATTCCCGCCGATCGTCGCGGTGCCGAAGCGCTGGTCGAATCCTTGGGAATGCTCTCCGGCGCGGCGCTCGTCGCGTCCACCATCGAGGCAGACGTGCTGCCAGCCCGGGTGCGGTCGTTCCGCCCGACGATGCTCGACGAGTTGCTCACCGCCGGCGAACTGGTGTGGATCGGTGCCGGAGCGGTCGGCGCGCGCGACGGGCGGATCCGGTTGTGTTTCGTCGATCAGCTGGCCCTGCTCTCGCCCGGCTGGGAGGAGCGTGACCGACCGGTTGGTGTGCTGCACGACGCGCTCCGCGAGTTGCTCGCCGAGCGCGGCGCCAGCTTCTGGAGTCAGCTGCGCAGCGCGGCCCCTGGATCGCAGGACCCTGAGATTCTTGCCGCACTGTGGGACCTGGTGTGGGCTGGCGAGGTCACCAACGACTCGCTGGCTCCACTCCGAGCGATCCTCGGCGGGGCAAAGGTGTCAGCGAAGTCCACGACGGCTCGGCGGACCTCGCGACCTCGGCCAGGCCGTTTGAATCGGATCGGGCCGCCCGCGGGCCAAGGCAGATGGAGCCTGGTCGCTCCGCTCCTCGAACCTGCAGCGCATCCCACCGAGGCATCGCACGCCCAGGCGTTGCAGATGGTCGAGCGCTACGGGGTCGTGACCCGCGAAGCGGTGTTGGCCGAAGGTATCGCCGGCGGCTTCACCAGCGTCTACGGCGTCCTGAAAGTGCTCGAAGAGCGCGGACAGGTGCGGCGCGGCTACTTCGTCGACGGCCTGGGTGCTGCTCAGTTCGCTGTGCCCGGTGCAGTCGACCGACTTCGCGCTGCTCGCGAAACGTCCGATCCGCTGCTCCATCCCGAGGATGTGCCCGACCCGATCGTGCTGGCCACCACCGATCCGGCACAGCCGTACGGTGGCGCTCTTGATTGGCCCGAGACACCGGGTCGGCCCGCTCGGAATGTGTCGTCGCTGACGGTCCTGCGGGCGGGTGAGCCCTTGGTGTGGTTCGACAAGCGAGGCCACCATCTCGTCACGTTCCCCAACGCGCTCATCGACACGAGTTGGACGCAGGCGCTGCAGATGTTGGTGAAGGATGGTCGACTGAAGTCGCTCGAGATTCGCAAGGTCAACGGCGACACGGTGACCGGTGCCGATGCCCCCGAGGGATTTATCGAGTTGCTCCGCGCTGCCGGGTTCGCCGACGGCTACCGCGGCATGACGTTCCGCGGCTGAGGAGTCAGCGCGAGGCTGGCGTCAGGCCGACACGACTCGGTTGCGGCCGGCCGCCTTGGCGGAGTAGAGCGCCGCGTCGGCGTGTTCGATGAGCACATCGAGCTGCGATGACGCCCCCGAGGCCAGGCCGACGGAGGCCGTCAAGTGTGCGTCGACGGGAAGATCGATGTCCTCGATGGCAGTGCGGATCCGTTCAGCGACGTGTTGCGCCTCCTCGGGGTAGGTGCCGGGGAGAAGTGCGCAGAATTCTTCACCGCCGTATCGGTAAGCGACGTCGTGACGACGGATCGAGTTGGCCAGCGCTTCAGCGACCAGTCGGAGCACCTCATCGCCGGTGGAGTGACCGTGGACGTCGTTGAAGTTCTTGAATCTGTCGACGTCGACCATGAGCATCGCAACCGGCGCGTCGCCACGCAGGCGGTGCTCGTCGATGTCGGCGTCGAACTTTCGTCGATTGTGGAGCCCCGTGAGGCCGTCGGTGTTGGCCAGGTCGGCAAGGCCCACCGCTTCCCGACTGCGTCGGAG
>CAXMZV010000264.1:0-6095 GCA_964199985.1 Candidatus Ilumatobacter isfjordensis
CGCTGGCGGCACCGACGAGATCCAGCGCAACATCATCGGCGACCGCGTCCTCGGCTTGCCGCGTGAACCCGCCGTCGACAAGGGCGTCCCCTTCAACGAAACGAAGGTCGGCACCCAAGCCTGACGCTCGGAGGGTTCGAGGCTCACTCCCGCTCGCTCCAGCACGGCGCGTCTCCTTACGGTGTGGGGATGGACGACTTCCGACAGCACTGCATCGACTTCATGGAGAGCCAGACGGCGCCGGTCGGGCCTCCCACCTTCGAACAGTCGAAGGCGTTCCACGCTGCTGCGGCAGCCGCCGGTGTGGGCGCGGGCGTGGCGATCCCCACCAAGTACGGCGGTGCCGGGCTGACGCTCGACCAGGACAAGGTGTGGCGCGAGGTCAAGGACAACTACCCCGCAATGGAGTCCGAGTTCGTGATCAGTCACGGCATGTGTTTGCCGATGCTGAGCGACCACGGCAGCCACGAACAGAAGTCGACATACATGGCCGACATGATCGCCGGCCGCACGCTGTGGTGTCAGATGTTCTCCGAGCCCGGCGCGGGGTCCGACGTGGCCAGCTTGCAGACGAAGGCCGAACTCGACGGCGACGAGTGGATCATCAACGGCCAGAAGGTGTGGACGACACTCGCCCACCAGAGCGACTACGGCTTGCTCGTCGCCCGCAACGATCCCGACCAGGTGAAACATGCCGGGCTGTCGATGTTCATCGTCGACATGAAGGCGCCCGGCGTCGAGATCCGTCCGATCCACCAGATCAACGGTGAGTCACACTTCAACGAAGTCTTCTTCACCGACATGCGCATCCCGAAGGATCATCTGCTCGGCGAGCTGAACACCGGCTGGAAGCTCGCCACCGCGATGCTGATGTACGAGCGTGTGGCGATTGGTGCCGGCGGAGGCGGCGGCATCTCGCGGCCGATGTACGACCTGCTCCACAAGCACGCCACGGCATCGGGAGCCGTCGAGCACCCGGTCGTCCGCGACCAGTTGATGCAGGTGTATTCGATGGAGACCACGAAGGCACTCATCGCGATGCGCACTCGCGCCGAGATGAAGGCGGGCAACACGCCCGGGCCTGGCGGTTCGCTCGGCAAGCTCTACGGCTCGGTCATCGCATGGAAGGTGCGAGCGATCGCGCAGGAGATGGCCGGTGTCGGGTCCGTTGCCTGGGAGCCTGACGATCCACGCGGCGGCAACCTGCAGAACGTGATGCTGCGGACGTTCGCGTCGGGCATTGCCGGTGGCACCGACGAGATTCAGCGCAACATCATCGGCGACCGCGTGCTCGGTCTGCCCCGCGAACCGGCCGTCGACAAGGGCGTCCCGTTCCGCGACCTCAAGGTCGGCACCCAAAACTGAAGCGTGGTAACTAAGTCACTCCGGGGTCGGGACCAGCCGTCACTCAGACGAGTGGGCCCCACACTTCGAGGTGGTTGGCGCGCTCGATGCGACGGATCGTGCGGAGGTCGAGGAACTGTTCGACACCTCCCGTTCGGAAAGCATCGCGTGCTCGTTGCTGCTCAGCTGAGCCCGCCGCGGCGAGGTCATCGTGGAGCCGTTGCATCAACCAGAACCGATAGGGCAACACGCCCGTGGTGAGCTGAATGCCGCGCCAATCGAATGTGGCCGTCCCGTCACCCCCACCGGTCAGGCCGCGGTTGGCCGGGTTGTCCAGACCGTTCGTGCCCGCCTCGATCTCCGGATGCTCCGCCAGCCAGTCGTTGGCGACCGCCACGTGCGCGGCGATCTCGGGCAGGTATTCCTCACCAACAAATCGCATCATCGCCAACAACGTCTCCGGGAGCTCGTTGTCGTCGATCAGATCGGGATCGACCGTTCCGCCGTATTCGTGCAGGTAGGGCTCGTTCGATGTCATCCGCTCGACCCAGCGTCCGACCCGCGGCGCGCGCTGCTTGATGAGCATCATGGGCGCTGGATCTCGGAAGAGGTGCGCCCACATCGCGGCGATCAGGCCATAGTCGCCAAGCGTGGGACGCCCGCCGAGTAGGTAGGGGTGCTCGACGAGATGCGCCGAGAAGAGGTCGAGCCATTCCTCGAAGGCCGACTCGATCAGCGGCTGTGACTCGCTGGAGACACCGAATGTGGCTCCCGCCCTGCGCATCCGACCACTGTTCTTGCGGAACATGTCCTGGGCCTGTTCCTCGGTGAGCGACTGGGGCATGTTGAGCGCGAACTCGGACATGATGAAGTCGAGGTTCTGCTCGTCGAAGTTCCAGCGGTAGTGCATTGCCGGCCGGAGCAATCCCTCGCCACCGAAGATCTCGAACAGGTGCGAAATCGCCAGCAGTGTCGGAGACTCTGGCCGGACGGACGCACGTCGAAGCGGCATGCCCTCGCCGAGGTCGAAGTGATCGATGATGTCGGCGCCGTCCTGGATGATCGTGCCGTCTGGCGTCTCCAGGCACGGGATGATCCAGCGTCCGACGGTCGGCACGATGTGGTTGAGGTAGCGATCGCTGCCCGGCGACATCTCGACGAAGTCGATGCCTTGCGTCCGCAGATAGGACCGCGCCTTGCCGGTGTAGAGCGACACCGGGACGCCGTAGAGGGTGTAGGTCATCGGCCAACATTGCCACGCACGACAATCCCAACCGTTGTCGACAGGACCACGCTCTACGATCGGCTTACATGACGAAGATCTATCGAGCCGCGGTGCGCGGTCACTTCAGCGACATCGACGACGCGACTCGGACCGCACTCGTTGCCCTTGCCGACGAGCACGACTACTTCAACTCGGCGTTCACCGCCGAAGGCACGTTCACCTACGACCCGCAGCTGGTTGCGTTCAATGTGCGTTACGAGATGCGTTTTGTTCCTGATGATCCAAGCGATCCTGACGACATCGTCACTGACGCCGAAGTCGAGACCGCAGCAATGGAGCGAGCCATCGCGTGGCTCGACAGCAAGGGCTACGGCCACAGACGTCTCAGCGTGTCGGTGACCGACATGGCCAACATGTGGCGCTAACCGTTACCCGAGCTACTCCGGCGGGAGCATGGCGGCCATGACTTCGGCCATCATCTGCGAGCGTGGCGGCATACCGGGGATCTCTTCGCGTGGATCTGGGTTGAGACCTTCGCCGATGGTGTGGAATCGTTCCATCGCGAGCTCCAAGAAGTCGGCATGCGGGAAGACCCAGAACCGGTCGTTGCCGACAGCGTCGACGACGAGGTCGGCAACAACCGCTGGCGGCATGCCCTCGTCGATTGCCCGCTGCACGTAGCCGATTGAGATCTCAGCGCCCGCATCGCGCTCGGGCATCGCGCCGAGGTCGGCAGGCCAGTTGCGCTCGGATTCGGCGATGCCGGTCTTCACCCAACCAGGGCACAGACAGCTCACCCCAACACGCACCCCTGCTGCCTGGAGCGAGCTGTACAACCCCTCGGTCAACGCGACGACGGCGTGCTTGCTGGCGTCGTAGGGCGGATTAAAACCGGGCCACAAGCCGGCGATCGATGCGGTGTTGACGATGTGGCCGCCACCCGACATCACGATGTGCGGGAGGAAGGCACGTACGCCGTAGATGACCCCCCACATGTTCACGCCGATCACCCACTCCCACGTTTCGATCGGGCCGACCCATGGGTCGCCCGCACCACCGACACCTGCGTTGTTGCACACGATGTGCACCGCACCGAACCGCTCCATCGTCGCGGCAGCGAGTGCATCGACCTGCTCGACCTTGCTGACGTCAGTGACGACGGTCAGTGTCTCGACGCCGTGCGCGGCCACTTCGACCGCAGCAGCAGCCAACGCGTCTTCTTGCACGTCGGCCAAGACGACCGAGCAGCCCGCGGCGGCGAATGCGTTTGCCAACGCGAGCCCGATTCCACTTCCTGCGCCGGTGACGACCGTAACTTTGCCTGGTCCGAGTTCCATCAGCATCTCCTTGCGGGCCGACCCACGGCGAGTCTTGGCCTCGTCGCGAACGTACTCCTCTCCGAGAAGCCGATCGTCAGCCGGGAGATTCCCAAATTCTTTGCCACACTTCGCGCCACTTGCTCGCCGTTGATCAATGATGGGGAAAGTGAGCACCACGACCGAAACGGTTGCAGAACACGCTGGAGTACTCGAGCGTCTCTTTGCGACCGAATACACCGGCATGGTGCGTCTCGCGTACACCCTCGTGGGCAGCAACGCCGAAGCCGAAGATCTCGTCCAGGACAGTTTCGTCGAGGTCTCTCGGCGACTGGACGAGATCCGCAAGCCCGGCGCCTACCTGCGCAGTGCCGTCGTCAGCCGATGCAGATCGGCACTTCGACGGCGCAGGGTGATCGCCCTGCACCCACCAGAACCACCCGCAGGCCTGGCCAGCGATGCGGGTGAACTCTGGGACGTGCTCGGCAACTTGCCGGAGGACCAACGCATCGCGGTGGTCCTGCGGTACTACGGGAGATACACAGCGTCGGAGATCGCCAAGATCACCGACACGCCGGCGGCGACCGTCAGGTCGCATCTTCGCCGAGGTCTCGCTGCGCTTCGAAAGGAACTGGACCAATGAAACGCTTCACCGAACGTGTCGAGCGCGACCTGGGCCAGATCGCCGACCGAGCAACTCCATCGTCAACGGCCTGGGAAGCGATCCAACAACGGATCGATGAGCAGGACACCACCACCGAACCGACCATGGAGGTCATCATGCTCAGCCCCGACCGCAACGAATCACCCACCCGATCACGCACCTGGATGCTCATCGCCGCTTCCGTCGCCGCCGTCGCCCTCGTCGGCGGACTCATCGTCGCCGCCAACCGCGATTCCGACACCGTGCCGGCCGACCGACCCGCCGTCAGCGTGCCGGAAACTCAGGTCGATGGCGAGGCGGCTGTCGATCCCGACGCCCAGCAGCCCGACGCCCAGCAGCCAGTCGAGCCGGAACCGGTTCCAGCCGAACCCGATTCTGCAGATGCGGGCGAACAACTGCCCGAGATCGAGCCGCTCCAGCAAGGCACGTTCGTGCCGACCTGCACGATCGGCGACGCCGCCGATGACTCGGCGAACGGACGCTTCGCCGTTCAACAGACCTGTGTCATCGCCGGCGACGCCGAGCAGCCATTCCGTGCGGATCAGACGATGGAGTTGTCGCTGCTCGAGAATGCGGGGACAGATCAAACACCAGCCGGTGCCTTCGTGACACTCAGTGAGAACGGCTTCATGAACGCGGGGCTGCTGTGGGACGACGGCACACGTGGGCGATGGATCGGTCTCGCCGAGGGCGAAGGCGACTACGAGGGAGCTGCGGTGTACCTGTACGGGTCCTCGTTGCAGTTCCCCGACGGCTCAGAAGAATTCGACGGGCACTGGTGGGTCGGTGAAGGTGCGCAGCCATCAACGTCGGACCAGACCGAGACCGTGGTCGACGTCAGCTTCGTGTGCGAGCAAGTCGCATCCGTTGACCCCGAGACGACACACACGCAGACCTGCACGTACGACAGCGCCGACCCCCGCTTTATCCCCGGACCGGAGACCATCGACGTCAACGTGTTCCCCGCCGACTTCGCGACCACCGCCGATGGGTCGGGCGCTGTGATGAGCACCGACTTCTTCACGTCGGTCTCCGATGCTGACGCCATTCGCTCAGGGCTGGTCACTGCGGGCCAAGTTATCCGTTGGTCTGGCATGCGCAGTGGAAGCGGAGAGTTCGAGGGCATGCTGATCCACGAACTCGGTTGGGGCGAAGTCGCCGAGGGCGACGTCGACGGGACGTCGACGCTGACCGGGATCATCCAGATGACGGTCGTTCCATCCGACTGACAAAGCCGGCGCACGACGATCACATTTGGGGTCTGACCCCAAGTGTGATCGTGCGGCACGTTGAGGCCGAGGCTGATTGGCCATGATGGTGTGATGGGCGTCACAGACCATCGGCTCACGACGCGCCAAATGGCCGAGTTCGTCACGAACGGGTTCCTCCGATTCGACGAGATTGTGCCCGCCGACATCAACGAGCGGGCCGTCTCCGAACTCGAGCAACTCAACGCTGGACGACTCCTGCCGTCGGATGACCTCGACGCGATGCGCCCGCCACATTCGGGCACCACACTCGACGACTGCTACCCCGAGCCATCGGT
>CAXMZV010000265.1:0-6073 GCA_964199985.1 Candidatus Ilumatobacter isfjordensis
GAAGAGATTTTCCTCACCTACTACCGAGACACAGCCCCGGGTACCGATGCCGCCGGAGTGTTGCTGAGTTCAATCTTCGCCAAGGCCATCCGCGACCGCTGGATCGCCATGTCGGTTGCAGCCGGGCTGATCGGCGTCTGGTTGGTGTTGGCGATGGCTCTCTACCGCGACATCGACATCTCGGTCTATACCGACCTGCCCGAAGCCATCCGTGACCTCATGGGCATCCCCGAAGGCGCTGATGCAGCCACGCTGGCCTACAACGTGATGCTGGAGTTCGCAGCCGCGCTCACGGTCGCCGGCATGGCCGTGTCGATGGGCTCAGCCGCCATCGCCGGCGAGGAACGAAACGGCACCATCGGATTGCTTCTCGGCAACCCGAAGACTCGGACCCACGTGCTTGCCTCCAAGCTCGGCGCCATGGTCGCCCTCGTCGCCGCCACCACACTGTTCTTGTGGGGAGCAGCGGAGTTGGCGCCGGTTCTGCTCGGCGTCGACATCGGCGACACCGACCTCGGCGCCATGCATCTGCACCTCGCCGCGAACGCCATCTTCTACGGCACACTCGCCGCAGCGGTCGGGGCGTGGACCGGCAACCGGACCCTCGCCTCGGCCATTCCCGCCGGTGTCATGGTGATTTCGTATTTCGCCACCGGACTGTTGCCGCTCGTCGACTCCGTCGCCGGACTCGCCCGGGCCTTCCCCTGGTACTACTTCTCGGCCAGCAACCCGCTCGCCAACGGCATTCACTGGGGCCATCTCGCCGTGCTGGGCGCCGGCTCGGTTGGTCTCGTTGCGGTTGCGTTCGTCGGCGTGAACCGCCGCGACCTGCGAAGCCGCAGCGTCGGTGTCTCGCTGCTGGACCGGCTCCGCGACAACGCCCACACCGGCCGTGTGTTCGACCGCCTCGCCGGTTCCACCCGCGTGTCGCGCATCTGGATCAAGACCACTTCGGAACACCAGGCCCTGCTCTTCGTCACCTCCGGCGTCATGTTCGGACTCATGGGTGTGCTCATGGGTCCCATGTACACCTCCATCGAAGAAGACATTGCGACCGTTGGCGAAGAATTCCCTGACGCCATCATGGCCCTGGCCGGTGACGGCGACCTCTCCACCCCCGAAGGCTGGTTCCAGGTCGAGACGTTTTCCCTGATGGCCCCGATCGCGATCATGATCGTGACGGTCGTGATCGGCGCCCGCGCCCTCGCTGGCGAAGAAGCCAACCGCACCATCGGCCTCCTGCTCGCGAATCCGATCCGGCGCTCTCGCATCGTGGTCGAGAAGGCATTCGCCATGGCTGTCTACGCCGTTATCGTCGGCGCCTCGATCTTCGCCGGCGTCGCCCTTGCAAATCTCATCTCCGGACTCGACATGAGCTACAGAGGCATCGCGGCCACGTCAACGCTTGTCACACTCCTCGGACTCGCCTTCGGTGCCCTCGCACTCGCGCTCAGCGCCGCCACCGGCCGCACCCGAATCGCGACCTACGCCACGATCGGTGTCGCCCTCACCTCCCACCTGCTCAACTCGTTCCTGCCCCTCAGCGACAACCTCGCCGGCTGGGCTCGCATCACCCCCCACTACTACTTCCTGAGCAGTGACCCGCTGAACAACGGCATGCACTGGGGCCACGCCACCCTCCTCACCGCCCTCACCGGCGCACTCCTCGTGACAGCGGTCTGGACCTTCGACCACCGCGACCTCCGCCAACGCTGACGTCGCGGGACGGGAACGAATTCTGTGTGATGCAGACCGTGCTACCCCTTGAGCCTGAGCCATTCCATCATCTCTGAGCTGCACATATCACCGAAAGTTGCGCGCTGGCCATACCGATCGATAACGGCACGTCTTTCGGATCGATTGTGCGCCATATCGACGAGCGGGACGGGCGGTTTGGAAGCCGAGCTACGAACGACCGGTTTCGGCGCCGTGCTCATCTGGATTCTCCATCAACAACGAAGGAGAACTCTCATGAACACCATCCATTCCAGCGAAGTCGTCGGTCAACTCGTTCTGATCGAAGCCGACCCGATGCGCCAACGCGTCAAGCAGGCCATCGCCGGTTTCCTGGCTGGCTGCTCGGGAACAAACCTCGAGGCGTACCGGCTCGACCTGCGCGGGTGGATCGGCTGGATCGACACCGCGTTCCTTGATCCGTTCGAGGTCGAGCGCGCTCACATTGAGTTGTATGCCCGCTGGTGTGAGTCCGAGGGCAAGGCCCGATCGACGATCGGACGGCGCCTTTCGACAATCTGCGGCTTCTACCGATACTGCGCCCAGGAACGCATGATCGAACGCGACCCTTCGGCCCATGTCCGTCGCCCGAAGCAGGACTACGAGTCCTCGACGCTCGGACTCGATTGCAACGAACTCGGCGTATTTCTCCGTGACCACGCCCTTGCTTGTCTCTTGGCGTTGGACGGGCTGCGGATCTCTGAAGCACTCGGTGCTGACGTCGACAACCTCGACTTCAACCGAGGGCACCGCACACTGTTCATCCATCGCAAGGGCAACAAGACTGCGACCATTCCGCTGTCGCCGAGAACAGCGCGGGCGCTCGACCTCGATATCGGCGAGCGCGAAGCCGGTCCGATATTCACGAACCACGATGGCACAAGCCGCCTGGATCGGCACGCGTCGGCCAGGACCGTCCGGCGGTTGACGAAGGCCGCGGGCATCGACAAGCGGATCGGTCCGCACTCGCTGCGGCACAGCTTCATCACCGCCGCGCTCGACGCGGGAGTCCCCCTCCGCGACGTTCAAGAAGCAGCGTCGCATTCCGACCTGCGCACAACGATGCGCTACGACCGGGGGCGAGGGTCACTTGACCGGCACCCCACCTACATCGTGTCCACCTTCGTCGCCGGCGCCAGCCGCTGAACACGGCCGGGACCAGGCCGGCGATCGTTCTGATCGTCGGCCACCCGCCCGAATTTTGCTGGATCACCGGGCGGGTTGAGGTGCCCTCGGAAGATGTCGCTAAGGCGCCTCCGAGCCGGCGGTAGGAGACGCTCGGCGGCCGGGATCTGGGGATGACGTTATGGGTCGGTTCCCGCGATCCTGAGCGGGTCCCGTGGGCTGTAGCGACCGTCGATATGGGCGACTTCCTACGCCACTTCGGTCACAGGGATTCGACTTTCAGTGCGTGAGCTCGGCTCAAAATCGAAGCGACAACTGCCGCGCGCCGATTCAACCTGATCCAGTCGCAAACCAGCCGAGTTCATGCAGGATCTGATTGGCGACGGCGGCCTCGGCCATGAAGAAGTTCGCGTCCGGTTCGTGGCCCGGCACGTCGAGCCACATGGTGATGATTCGCCCATCATCAGGGAAGCCGTACGCCACTCCACCAAATCCGCCCATCGCAGTCAGTGCCGGTTGATCGAGAGCCGGATGCCCGACGACCCACGCACCGAGGTCCGCCTGCTCGCCGTATTCGACAAGACCGCTGTAGGCGCCTGCTACTGATTCCACCGCATAGAGACTTCCGAGGGGGTCGTATGTCTCTCCCCGCAACACCCACTCACAGTTCTCCCCAGGCTCGATCTGTGGTTTGCGAACCTCGACGGTTCCAGCCCAGTCGAATTCAGCAGAAATGAACTCTGCGAGGTCATCGGTGGACATCCACTCACAAAGATCGTGCTCCGTGAACGAGAACACCTCGGCGGACTCCGATGACACCGACTCCGCGATGGTCGTCGTGCCGTCCGGTGCCGAGTCGACTGTCGCCTTTGAACCGGCGGAGTCATCGGAGCAGGCGGCGAACGCCGCCGCAACGAAAAGTGCGAACACAGCTCTCCCGAACGCTCTCATCGGTACCTCCTGTGGGCAGGGTCGGCGGTTGTGCCTCGCCACCGGCTCCAACGTGCGATGCAAAGCAGCAGCGCTACAAGAGGAGTTCGCCCCTAAACCGACGCGAGCGGAACCGACGAAGCCGGATCACACTCCCGTCCGCAGTAACAGCTCATCCGTTTCGCTGGAGCGCTGGTTGGGCCTGACGATGCGCAGGCGCCCGGGGTGGCCTCCGCCGTTCAGAGGCGCTGAGCGTGTTCGGCGCTCTGTCTCGAACCAAACCGTCAGCGAGTTGATGGAGACGTCGGCCGTTGTCTTCTACGTCAAGCAGCACATCGCGCCCGAAGGGGCTCAAGTCACCGAGTCGAAGGCGCTCTTCGACGTTGACGGTGGCAAGTGCCGAGAGGTGGACATCGTCGTCGACTACATCATCGGGGACGATCCCGTGGTCATCAGCGTCGAGGTAACCGCCAGAACCTCCAGGCGAGCCGATCTGCCGTGGGTCGAGTCGATACTGAAGAAGCACGAGCGAATGCCGACTGGACGCCTGGTGCTGGTGAGCTGGTCGGGCTTCACTAAGGCGGCGCTTCAGACGGTCGAGAGACAGGGCGACCGAGTGGCGGCTGTGACTCCCGAACGTATCGAGAACGCTCAGGCCACCGACGTCCACCTCCAGCAAGTTCAGGCCCCAACGGACAATGTCACACTCCTGGTACGCGAGGAGAAGGGATTGGTTTCGTTCTCAGGCGTGCCTCTTCGGACTGCGATTTATCAAGCGGAGTCAGGCGAAGAAGCCGGAACGATCGAAGAACTGGTCAATCGGGTGCTCAACAAGTCCGGCGAGCAGCTAAAGGGTCTCGCACGTTCTTGAGCACCTGACCGATCGCGTACGTGTAGATATCGAGCGGGCCTCGCCGGACGTGCCGCTCAATGTTCTGAGCGCCACGCCACGGCGGGTCGCCGTTGAGGCCGACTGACCAGCACACACCGACCGCCATCAGCGCGCCGGCGACGACGTTGACACGCCGATTCGAGCGACGAACCACGATCCGCGCCAGGACGACCACCGAGGCGAGGATCACCAGCACGACCCGGACCCGAGGAGGGTGCCGTCGCTCACCTGGGTGCCGTACACCGTTGGCGCATCAGCGGCTGCCGGTTGCCAGGATCCCGGAGTCGTAGGCGCGGGCGACGGCGGCGGCACGGTCGGTGCCGCCAGAAGTGTCGCTGAGCGGCGCGCCGGTGGGCGATCGCGGGCAAACAGAACAGCAGGACTCCCATGCGTTCGCGCTGATGTCCGGTCGCCACGGTCGCCATGGTCCACCGTCCTGAGGCAGCCGGACGTCCGCGTCTCGGAGATCGCTGTGCGGCGCCGGTCTCATTCGGTGCGCGACTGATGCGGGCGCACGGTGTTGATCGCCGGGATGTCCCACGCTTCGCTGATACGCCCGTCGACGATCCGCCACACGACGCTCGCGTCGACGTCGAGCGCTGTGCCCCCGAAGCTCACCGTGTTGGTCGCGTACGCCACGACGAGCTCGTCGCCGTAGGGAGTGAGCGAATGGGGTTCGTTGTGGAAGCCGGTGTCGCTTTCCTGGTGCAGTCGCTCGAAGAAGCTGCGGAAGCCGTCGTAGCCGTGGTGGTCGCCATCGAGTTCGGCGAGCTGCGGGTTGACGAAGTGGAACACGAAGTCGTGTGCGAACAGCTCCTCGTCGGAGTTGGCGAAGGCGGTGTGGATGAGGGTTCCGGCCCGCATCACGAGGTCGAGATTCGCTTGCTGGGCTGATGGGAACGGGGTCACTGGGTTCTCGGTGTCCGTGGCGTCGGATGGCATCGACGACGTCGGTTCAGGAAGACGTGCGGTTGGACGGATTCTCGACGCGGTTCATCTCTTCGATGACCTCGGCCTCGGAGATGGGCTTCTGTCCGTAGATCCGCCAGGCGTGAGCCGCGAGACCGATGCCCCATCCGGCGATCACCCAGATCGGCCAGAAGTAGCCGGCACCGGATGCAGCCCAGATGACCACGAGCAGTGTGTTGACGGCACAGTAGACGAGAGCGTGGTTCCTGAATTCGCGCTTGTTGGTGATGCGGTCGATGGCGGCCGCTCTGCGTTCGTCGTGGTGATTCATGGTCTGGCCTCCTCGCACGGGCTGAGTCAGCACCCATCGTCGTGCCGGTCAGGTGCGATGGGAAGAGGACTACGTCACAACGATCCAGGCACAGCCCCGTGCACAGGTGGGGCTACTCCCGCCGTCGTCGAAGCCAGCTGACGCAGCGCGGG